>JASJDX010000013.1 GCA_030064975.1 Pleurocapsa sp. MO_192.B19 | reverse complement strand
GCTTCTCTCTAACTCGTTTAGATGTTTCTGCGGGAAAGATTCCATAGTCAGTAAGTAGCGTTCCATATTTAGGATTCTCTTTTGAGGGCAAATAAATTCCTTCTACTCCACCAATACTTTGGAAGGCAATTTTATCTACCATATCCGCGCTCGCCTCTGTTGATTTCAATACCTTATATCTACTTATTTTAGAAAAATTAGGACGATATTTATTGTTTTATATTTATTGTTTTAGTTGATTCTGCTTTTCTAAAAACCTCTATCTCCCGCCTACCGCTGTAATCAGTGAACCAGATTTTAATATTTGGTCGCGACTCCTTAATCTCGAACATCGTCTGGTTTACCGTATCAAGGACAATCGCATTTACTTTTTGCAATGTCGCTACCACTACGATTAAGGTTCTAGTTGACTTCGCTTATTTTGTTTTGATTTTTGTTCGGACTGCTGGAGGAGCGACCTGTTGTATTGTATCTGTCTTTGTAAACACTCATTCCAACTTCTAGCATTTTCAGGCTTGTGACGCTTAATCTGAACACGAGAAGGAGCTAAAGATGTAACTGTGTTTGCTAGCTGCTCATCTGCCTTGTCATTACCCGTGGCGATAATTATCTCACTTCCTGGATGATTAAACTCTGTCATCTTCTCTACAATCAATTTTCTCTGATAACTAGATGGCATACTACCTACGGCAATATAGCGAGTATGCTTGTGGGGGAACAATTGATGATAAGACAGTGCATCAATGGCAGTTTTGGTTATTACCAAACGAGTATCATCTTCGTATTGGTTTGATTTCCATAAAGCCTTTCTGACTCCACTGTTAAAACTGGTAAAGTCATCGTTTTTGACCTCATATCCAGTTAGCCCATCATGGTCATAGTGAGGAAAAATTACATGCTCCTTATTATCAATAGCAATACGACCGATAAATCTATCATTTCTTAATGTAGATTCAGAAATTCCTAGTTTTGCCAAATAAGGATTATTCGTTGGCGCAGAAAATCTTGAACACTCTTTGATTAGAGATATTCTGTCTCTACTCGTAGGTTGTGGTTTGGCAACTAACTCATCTTCGAGATCGCCCCTATTAAGCCAAGGACGTAACTCTTTTCTCACCTCCCCCAAGCTCAAATTACGGCGATGCTGCACAAAATCAATAATCGTACCGTTGTCCTTATCGTCCCTGATTGAAAAATAAATACCGTGTCCGTCAGTGTCTGTGGCAACTACTATCTTGTCTCCTGAATTATGACGCAGCACAGCACTATTCAGGCTAGATTCTTGTTTAAGATATTTATACCCAATACTTTGAGCATAATCAACCAGATTAATCTCAGTTTTAAACCGCTCCAGTTGTTTGACTCTTCTTCTCTTTAAAGATCCTCTGATTCTTGAAAGATTGAGATTAGTTTGCTGTTGGATTCGGAGAGCTTCACGATTTGCCCGTTCAAGCTCTTGACTTGCTTGTTCAAGTCCATCACTTGAGTTTGAAGCTGCTTGTTCTGCATCTCCAACCGATTCATGTCCGAGCTGTATTTGCTCGATAGATTCGTCATGTCCTGCTTGTACTGCTGTGCCAGCTTTTCTAAAACGGTCATCAGTCTGTTTTCTAATTCGCTCATCATCTACTCCAATTTCAGACAGGGTTTTCCCTGGCATTGCCAGCCAGGAGTTAGTGTCGAGTCCGTCGGTAGAGTTAAGAATGTTCCATTGTCCGTTTTCACGATCGTTATTCCTGCTGTAGACTCCTGTATCTTTTCTAAAGTCTGTTGCTGCTGTTCGATCTCTAGAATCTGAGAATTGATTCGCTCGTCCAGATAATCTAACGTCTCCTGTTTCTGGCTTATCCGACTCGATAAGTACTGCATCATCCCCCAACTGCCGCCGAAGATCCCCAGACAAAGGCTCAATCCCACTGTGGCTGGGGTGAGCCAGAACTTGCCCAGCATCTCGCTCAGAACCAAGTTTTGACGCTCCATATCTTTTTTGATGGTATTGAGTGCGGTATTCGTAATTGCTTTTAATTCGTTCTGTAACTGCCCGTAACTCTTTTGAGTCAACTCCTGAACTACTTGACGTTCTTGATCTAATTTCTGCTGTAATCTCTGGTTGAGGTCTAAATTCTCTTTCATAAAGTTTTCCTTTTAAGCGATATCTTGAGTCGGTTTCAGGGTCTAGTACAGTGATGTAATCAAAGCCTGCTCTGGTAATCTCCAGATTCAATTCTTCTTTAAACAGATTGATAATGTCATCACGATTGCTAATTAATCCTGCTGTGACTCTTTCTAGTACATACTCTGTAAGCAGTTTTCTTGTATCAGCCAGAGGTTCTAGTCCCTTGGTTTTTCGGTCGGCATTAATCAAAGCTTGCCAACCAGGTTCTACCGTTCTTTTACGGCTGGGGTCGTCGGGTCTTGCCCATTTCTGTTTAATGTTCCAATTGGTTTGCCAGGGTTTGAAATAACCATGCCAACCTGGAGGAGCAATATTAAGACTCTTCCCCGTATATAGCTCTACTCTGGGAGTGACAAAGTGCAGCTCTACTCGATTACTTGCCGTATGAGTATGTTTGACCCACAGAGTGTTGTAGGCATCTTTGTCCAGTCCAGCAAAAGCATATTTTTCAAAAGAATCAATTACTGCTTCAATTTCTAATTCAGTCGGTGCATCTTCAGGTGCAAAACTAAGTACGCCACTACGATACTTGTGCTTAAACTCCAACCCATCAATTAATCGACGGGTAATAACTGGATTACCTCTGAGGACTTCAGGGGCAGGAGAGCGTAGCTTTCCCGTACTCGGATCGTCAAGTCGAGTAATATATTCGACTGGCCCACGACCACCACCTTCACCTCTGGCAAAAAACTTAATCAGCACGATGGTTAAGAGCAAGCAGGGACGATTCAATTCTCGCTAAACTGCTAATCACCTGAGTCGCTTCGGCAGCACCTTTATGAGTATTAGCCCAACGAGCAATCTGATTGAGATTGTTACCGATACGAGCAACCTGTAAATTAAATTCTTGTCGCGATTTTTTATCGGAACCATAGCCTGTTGAATGTTTATTCAATAAGTATCGAGCGAGCTGAGAGGTTTTTAGACCGCAGGCATGGGCTTTTAGCTCCCAATTGAGCTTTTCATCATCAGTTGCTCTGATACCTATATGATTGGTTTTATTGACTTTAGTAGACATAACAAATAAGTTTTTAAATAAATAAATTGACTGAATAAACTGCATTTTGACTATTTTTTCAATTCCGATTGCCAGAAGGGGTCGAGGGGAATCCTTTCCCCCGCCAGCCAGACCCAATTCGCAATGGTCAAGTAGCATATTTGTTGTACAAAAGGGTCGGCTGGCTTAGACAACCTTAAAAGCATATTTTGTATTAGCTAAATCGAGGCTAACTTCTTTAATAACTAATTAGGTAAAGCTATAAATAAGAATTTAATGAATTTATAAAGCTTTGATTTATCAGTCAAATACTTAACTTAATTGTTGTCATTTTAATTCAGACTAATTATTGGCTACTAAAATTCAATTTAAAAGCTAAAAATTGATTATTGTTCGATAAATTTACTGAGAATTATCAAACAGTATTGTTACGCTAACGTTACTCTTGCGCACTAAAAGGTTACTGTATTTTGAAAGCGAATGCACCTCAATTGAGCTATTAAACCATCAAATTTTAGAGATAGACGCGCATTAATAACCATTAGTAACTTAAAAACCACAAAAAACACGCTTTGATTAAGAGACAAAAAACCAGGGGATTTTGGGCAAACTATTAATATCACTTTTAATATTTTATAAAATGAGTTCTCCACGCATTACCCAAAACGATTTAGATGAAGCGAAACCGAAAAAATCCAAACCAAAGGAGCGTCTTACAGTAGTTTTTGACCCAGGTACTTCACTATCAAAGATTCTTTATGTCGTTAATAATGGGACGGTGAAGTGGATGACAATGGGAGCAGAATATCTTTCTTTACCGAGTGAAAGTGCTGAATCATTACCGATTGATTCGGGTATGGGTTTGCCTGAAGATAATGCTTGGGTGAGACTAGATAAGTCTGGAGAATGTCATGCCGTAGGTTTTGTAGCGAATAATTATCGCGCTACAACTTCTATTAAGAAACTAAAGCAAGAATCTTTAATGTTTAAGATTCTTGCCACTATTGGAGCAATTGCCCAAAGAGAAAAGCTAGGCGGTAATTTTAACTTGGAACTTGGAGTATTACTTCCATTAAGTGAATATCGCTTAGAACATGATTGGTCAACTGAATTAAAATCTGCTTTATCAGGTTTTTATTTTCAAACCCAACGATTGAAGGTCAGGCTATCAGATTTTTTATGTATGCCTGAAGGTTATGGCATTGCTATGACGAATCATCTAGGCAGTAATGCCAAGAAATTTATTGAAGGTAATACGGCGATAATTATGCTTGGTTATCGCAATACTAGCTGTTTATTTTTCCGTCGAGGAACTGTAAGTAAGCCAGAAAGTGGCACGACCAATCTGGGATTTTATACTTTATTGGATAAGTTGATTGAAAAAGTTCCATCTTTTTCGCGAGAGGATGTATTAAAGGCAATCAAAATTGAATTTAAGGAATCCTGGGAAAGAGCTAGCAATAATAAAACTTATTTTACTTATTCAGAGGAGTTTGCTACTGTTGATTTTGCATCTTTGGTTAAGTCGTCTGAGCCCGAATCTATTCAATTTGAATCAGCAAAAATTAAGAACGCCTACGATACCAGTCTGAATGAATATTGGAGTCTTTTGAAGAATTGGTTAGAAGAAATTCTACCGCGAACTAAAGAGATAGATGCGTTTGTATTTGCTGGAGGGAGTTACGATCTTTTACATTCTTATTTCACTGACTATGTTCGTTTCCTAGAGGCGGAAAGTTTATACACTGACTCGGCTAAACAGCTAAAAAAATATCTACTATGGTGTGATGTTCCAGGAAAAGAGCGATTTATGAGGTCAAATTTGGCTTTACGGTTTGCCGATGCCTGGGGATTTTTTGTGGATTTTGCCGAATATGACCTCAATAAGATTTTAGATCGTCATACAGGGGAGGTAATTGCTCATGGGGAGTGATAAACATTTAAAACTTCGTGCTACACCAGATAGTGGTTTGGGACGTGTCATTACTCATATGCAAAACGGGCTGACCAGTCAACAAGAGTTAGCTGCTGCAACTTTATTGGCCCGTTTTCTGCCTTTTGCCATAGATAAAGATCATCCT
This sequence comes from Pleurocapsa sp. MO_192.B19, assembly GCA_030064975.1. Classification (GTDB taxonomy): domain Bacteria; phylum Cyanobacteriota; class Cyanobacteriia; order Cyanobacteriales; family Xenococcaceae; genus Waterburya. The sequence continues at coordinate 22,206 of JASJDX010000013.1, read as the reverse complement.
CAATTTCGGGAGATAGCGATTCGCTGTGCTAACGAATGTGAGGCATGGGGGAAGATAATTCGAGAGTATGCTCTCTTAGGAGTTCCTACTTCTTTTTCCAGTCTGGAGATCATGGGTCAATCCAGTCATCCGACTCATAATTCTATTGCTCACCCAGATAATCAAGATGATACCTGCTCTGAAGAGGAGGAACTTGACCCTGAGCTTGATGAGAGGCTTCGGCGGCGACGTAAAAATCCTATGGGTTTTTAAGTTTCTGTTGGCGCGCTTTTACCTTAAATAACGCGAGTCCAACTCGCTACGCGATAAATAGCCTTCAGCCTTCAGCCTTCAGCCTTCAGCCTTCAGCGTTTCGCGTTGCTCCCCTTGGCATTCTTGGAGGAGCTTGTACCCCTCCAAGTTGGAACATTTTTGTATTGGAATATAGATTGCTTAAATATGCTATAGAACGCATAATAGTAGAATGAATTGGAAAGTTTTATTTCATGAAGAATTTAAATCAGAATTTTATGAGTTACCAGAAGAGGCACAAAACAAGTTAATTGCTAATGCTAGATTGTTAGAACAATACGGCTCGACTTTATCCAGACCTCATGTTGATACTCTAAAAGGTTCGTCTTATTCCAATATGAAAGAACTGAGGTTCAATACAGACAGAGGTGTATGGCGAGTTGCATTTGCATTTGACCCCTTACGTCAAGCCATTTTACTCATAGCTGGGGATAAATCGGGAGTCAACCAAAAACGCTTTTATCGTAATCTCATGTTTTCTAGCCGATAAACGATTCAAAAGCTATCTAGATAATCTGTAAAAGAAAAAAACATGACAACATCTTTAGACGACATCGTAAATTCTTTACCACCTGAACAAAGAGCCAAAATTGAAAATTTGACTGAAGAACTATTTGAAGAAGTCGTAACTTTACGCGAACTAAGAAAGAAAAAAAAACTTACTCAAGAAGACATAGCGAAATTACTAGGAATTAAACAAGAAAATGTATCTCGTTTAGAACGACGTAACAATATTCATCTTTCGACCCTAAAAGACTACATTCACGCCCTCGGAGGAAAACTTCATCTCATAGTAGAATTTCCTAATCAAGAGCCTATAGAAATCAAAGATTGTGAAGAGCTTGAAGAAAAAGATTTTGAAAAGCAAACTATTAACAGATAAGTAAGTGTAGCGAGCCGAAATAATAAACGCTTCGACCCGCAATAACGGCATTCTTGAGACCACATTAAATGACAATATAAAGTAGTCAGACCTACAATAAATGACAATCGACCCACATTATGGCTCTTGCACACTTCTATCTTTATTTTTGACATAATCCTTGGGATGCACTAGAAATTAGACATCATAACTTATTTAATATTCAAAGTTTTCAAACGTGGCGCGTATTATTGGATTTTTCAATCAAGCTTCCAGTATGGGGAAGACAACCCTGACCGTTAATTTGGGCTTCCATTTATCTCAGAGAGGCAATAAGGTTCTTGTCGTAGATATGGACAGTCATAGTTGGTTAACCAGACTATTGTCTGTGGAACCCAATGAGCTAAAAACCAGCATTTTCGATGCTCTCATGGCAGAAAAGGAGCCTCCCATTCACAAAGGAATCCAAGGGGTTGATCTTATCCCTGCTAATCGGGAATTGAGTGCATTAGACGCTAATCTTAGCGAAGAAAAAAATCGGCAGTTTCGTTTGCAAAAAGTTCTTAAAAAAATCGAGTTGGAATATGATTTTATTTTGTTAGATTGTCCTCCTAATTTGGCTTTGGCCAGTGTTATGTGTCTAGTAGCAGCTACACATGTACTAGTACCTATTGAAACTACTGAAAAGGGAGTACAAGGAGCCAAAGACTTTTTAGTGACATTTCAGAATATATCGCAAAATCTAAATCCCCAGCTCAAGATAGCAGGGATAATTCCCACTCGGTACGATGGCAGAAAGAGTATTCATAAGCTTAAGTTGAAAACTATTCAAAATTCATTTGCCCGAGCAGAAATCCCTGTATATCCAGCAATTGGATTTTATACTGATTTTGAGAATGCTTGGGATAATGCTATCCCTTTGGCTTCTTATAATCCTAGACATATAGCTGTGAAACCATTAGAACAAATAGCACAGAGGTTGGAAGTTGTATAATGTCAGCCCAAAGAAAAGCGAAACGAGAACCAGAAGACCTTGATGTCAGTAGTTATGTTAAGAAGCTTGGAGTAAACGATTTACTGTTTAACAATGATGCAGGTACAGAAAACAATTCACCAAGTATAACTATACCTCTTGAATCGATTAAGGAACGCGATGTAAATACGCGAAACGTCACTGAAGAGCACGTAGCAGCGTTACAAGAATCTATCGCTGCTTTGGGACTAATTGAACCTATTGTGGTAGATACAAAATTCCAATTGCTAGCAGGTGCCCATCGTCTAGCGGCAATACAGTTACTCAAACGTGAACAAGCTGATATTTATCGTCAACATTTTCCACAAGATGCAGTTCCTGTAAGAATCATGCCTTTTGATGCAGATGAGGAGCCCAACAAGGCTTTAGAATGTGAAGTAGCAGAGAACGAGCATCGTCGAGACTATACTGCCAAAGAAGTGAGAGGGTTGGCCGAACGACTCAAAGCGGCAGGTTACCTTACCAAGCGAGGCAGACGTAGAGAAGGGGAAATGCATCTTGTTCCTGCTCTGCAAGTGATTGTAGGCAAAAGTCGTCGTACCTTGATGCGCTACTTGTCAGAAGATGAAAATAAATCAAATGTGCCAAATGACATATTTGAAAAACAACGTAAAAATATGGAAAAATTACGAAGAGATTTAAAAGCGGTAAGGAACATGGAGCTCGGTGCAGTAGAGAACCCGAAAATCCAAGCATTCAATAAACAATTGCCAAAGTTTATGAAGTTGCTTGAAGCTGCTCTTAAGGAAATTGAAGTAGAACGAAACTCTTAATAGTGAGTATTTTTTTATTAAATCTGACGGCAAGTAGTTATGGTAAAGGAACGACGGAGCAACCTTTTCCCTTGGTTCCGCCCCTAACGAGCTTGGTCAACTAAGATGACCAAATTGTGGGACAAATAATCTGTGCGGATTCATCTGTTAAATAAAAGTTGGTAACTGGATTATTGGATTTTTCACACCGCAGAGGCTCGACTTGTTTCTGATAAGGATTCCAAACCGCTACGATATCGCGCTTCTGCTTTTTGCGAATTAGTTGACAATTAATGTGAACCGTTTGTAACCAGACAATCAAAGCACTGTGTAACTGTGCGGTGACTGAAATACGAGAACGCTCGTGTAAATCAAAAAGTTTGCGCTTCAATTCCATACGGGTAGCTTCAATGCGATTCTTTTCTCGCTCTTTCTCTTCTCCCATCTTATTTCTTTTTTTTATTTTTCCTTTGATTTCCCCGATCATGTCTGAGTAATAGTCGGTAATGCGCTTAGAATCTCGTTGCAGTTGGCGTTGATTTTTTTGTCGCCAGGGAATTAATTCTCTCTCAATCACTTGCTCAGAGTGCTGCGAGCCAATTTGGAGTAATTGTTCATAATTAAGAGCTGTCCCTTCTTCAATTGACGGAGACGCGATGCGGTCAACCGTCCACAATAAAGCATCACCAAGGTCAACTCCTGTGACCCCTGTAACTCCATTGACCCAAAAAGAAACCATTCCCAAGCGTTTTTCCGAGGCTTCGGCGGTGTAATTGACATTAAATAAGACATAAGGAGTAATGGCAGGTACAGCATTCTGCACCCGAATCAAGCCATTTTGAGGACATAAGGTATCATTCACCAGTTGCTCAAAACCGCTCTGTTTCAGATAGCCGTCATATTTAATCCCATAACTTGCCACATAACCACTGTTGTCCAATAACCCCTCAAATCGTGACAGAATATCCGAATTGTAGGTCACAAAATAACTGCTGCTACCATTGGTGTCAGCACTAGTAGTAAAAGTGACTAATTCCCCTACCTTTAAAGCAGATGCTATTTTTTTAGGTAACAAAACTTCCAGACTTTGAGCATCCGTCCACTCAGCTACTCCATCTTGAAGAGTAACCATTTGGTTAATTGTATTAAGAATCTGATTATCCATTTCAGTAAGCAGTTACCAGTTACCAGTTACCAGTGTGCAGAGAGTGAGTATTTATTTTTGGTTGGGGGAGGAGTTGGTAGTTTTAAGTATTTTCCACAGCATTTTACTAATCTCTTCAGCATCTCCATAAATACTAGCAAAAGCATTCTCGTTGATATATCCTGTATCTTTCAGCAGTGAAAGCCAGTATTTTGCCTCCAGGCATTCTTTATATGCTATGGACATTTTAGCCCTAAAATCTGATGACCGATATTGCCCCATTAGCCTCTGCTATATTCGCTCCGATGGAGGTTCCGCTTCTCAATAATTGTTTAGATAAGACAAATTCTTTTTTCTCCTGATACAAATGTTTATAGGCATTAACAATTCTGATAGCGAATTGATAGGCTTTATCATAAACTTTACTATTCATTACTTACCGATCGCTCTTTCTGAAACACTGATCACTGGTCACTGATAACTGGTCACTGATAACTGGTCACTGATAAATGAATTAGGCTTCAAATTCATCGCCAAACAACTTTTCGTCAAATTCTTGTATTTCTTGATAGCTGTGCTTGGCATCTAGCAATTGCTGACCTAAATTACCAAAAGCGTCGTTTAGTTGTTTGGGCTCTTCATTAGCTAACCAGAGGTCAATCACAGTTTCGCTAAAGTCAAATTCATCTCCCATATTGCCCAAAATAGTTTCAATTTCTCCGACCACCAACTCAAACATATTGATCTTATCGTGGAGTATTTTGAGGATATAGGCTTCGATACTGTTAGCCAGACAAAAGTTAAAGATAAACACATCCTGGGTTTGCCCAATACGATGTAGACGACCAATGCGCTGCTCGATTTTCATCGGATTCCAGGGCAGGTCGTAATTGACAATGGTGTTGGCAAACTGAAGATTGCGTCCTTCTCCTCCAGTTTCCGAAGCCAACATTACGGGAACTGATTCTCTAAAACTATCAATAGCTGCATCTTTCGCCTTTAAGGACATCGAACCGCGAAAACAAGTATGGGCAATACCCTGCTTTTCTAAATATTTAGATAAATAGGACATGGTTGCCTTGTAGTTAATAAACACCAAAGTCTTTTGGGTCGATTTTTGGAGTAAATCCACCAATTGCTTAGCTTTCTCAAAATTTCTCATGCCCGATGCTCGCGCTCGTAGAAATCCGAGTTCGTCGTGGTCAAATCTTTTTTGTAGTCCCTTTATTGTATCTGTTAAGGCAATGGGACTACTTCCCGAACGCATCAGCAAATTATTCCGAGTTAATTTATCAATACCCCCAGGATGTTGACGCAGATATTGATTAATCGCTTCATACAACTCAAGTTCTTTTTCCCTTGGCTGGACGGTAATGGTAGAAGCAAAACGCTTGGGGAGTTTCACATCCACCACCGAGCGAGTATTCCTGACCATTACTTCTCGCATCAGTTGGCGCAGTTTGGCGGGGTTTTTTGGCACTCGTCCATTCTTTGAACCGACATATTCTTGTTTAAACTGAGCTTCGGTATGGAGCAGTCCTGGTTTGAGGAGGGTCAGGAGATTAAACAGTTCTACTAGATTGTTTTGGACTGGGGTGGCGGTTAACATCAGGATAAATCGCTTTTTAATCCCATTGACCAACTTCCAGTTGAGAGTACGGCGGTTTTTTAGGTGGTGGGCTTCATCAACGATGACCAAATCCCAGTCGCGGGCGGTGACGTGGGTCAAATGACTTTTGTGCTTGGCAGTATTAATCGATGCCACGATGCGGTCATTGAGATGCCAAAATTCTTCGGGACTTGAATCCCGTTCGTCAGTAGTAATGGTAGCGATGGCGAATTTTTCATCTAGTTCCATCTGCCATTGAGATACTAGGGTCGCAGGAGTTAGCACCAACAGGGATTTGATTTGTCCCCTAGCCAAGTATTCTTTACAGATGAGAGCAGCTTCGATGGTTTTGCCCAATCCCACCTCGTCCGATAACATGGCTCGACCACCAAACTGTTTGATCACTTTTTTGGCAGTTTCGATTTGATACCAATGTTTGTCGATATGGTGTAGAGCAGGCAGACAAACTAATTGGTCGTAATCTGCGAGAACTTTGAGTTGAAACAGAGAGCAGCGGGCTTCGTAGTTATCAAGCTCGCCCTTTTGCTGGTTTTTGAAGGCATTTGCTGCTGCACTTTCGGCAAATCGGAAGGAGTAGAGGTCTGACATTAGGGGGAATTAACAAACGTTCGATCGTCGGAAAGAATTGTTATCACCATAGCGAGTATTTGACCGCTGTATTCAATATTTAAACAAAAATAAGCGATCGCTTTTTTGTCTTGATGATGGTAAGATTGCTTTACGGCAAGCCGTATTTTTCGGCTAACATCTCTGTAACTACTTCCTTAAGAGTTTTTCCCTCTCTTTTACACTCAGCTACCCAGTGCTGTCTCCAAGATCTAGGTACTTTAATAGTCAAACTAACCTCTTTCTCTTTGACTATTTCTGTCTCAATAGTATTTTCTGTATTTACGTCCAACTCTTTATCTGGTTTTACAGCTTTCTGTTTTACTGTATTTGACGAAGCAGACTTATTATCTTTGTCTGCTTCACTGTTTTCTTCCCTAGCTTTCTTCAACAAATTGCCGTACTTACCTGTCATTTTATGATCTCCAAAATTTCTTTACCTAGCTCTTTATAATCGCGCCATGCCTTACGCATATCTGCATTTTTCAAGTCCCTAATCGGTACGCCAGCATATGCTGCTTTTTGATAGCCAGCCGTTCGGCGAATTAGTGTTTCAAATATGGGGACATTTGATTGCTTGAGTTCTTGTTTCATTACCTCCCCTTCTTTGCTGGGATAGGGAGGAACAATAGTAATCAAAAAACGAAAAGTAGCCGTTTCTCCCAGGTCTTCTGCTGTTTGTAACATTGGTTCTAAACTGACCACATCAGGAGTAGTAGGCAGAATCAGTAAATCGCAACCTGTCGCTAACTCTTTCAAATCGCCTGTGTCAGGACGGGCTGGAGTATCGATGACAACATAATCGTTACCGCCGATACTCTTCATGGCTTGTTTTTCCGAGACTACAGAAAAAGGAAACGAACCGCGTTCTGCCCATGACAAAGAGGTACGATTGGGGTCGCCATCAACTAAAATCGTTTTTCCTAATTCGCTGAAGAAGGTAGCAACATGAATAGCTGTCGTACTTTTAGCTACTCCTCCTTTGTATCCAGTGACAGTAACAATCTTCATAATTTTGGTACTGTAAAGCTGTATTTACGTTTTTATGTCAACACAGTTTTACAGCTTTACTACTAGATGTCAACACAGTTTTACAGTTTTACGTAAAACCATAAATACAGTTTTACAGCTTTACACAATTCCAGGTAGCTGTATTTACAGTTTGATTATTTCCCTGGATAAAGCAAATGATTCGGATCGAGCCAGACAATATAAAAAACTTCATCAATAAAAAAGCCATGAACTCGACCGTGTTCGTTGGAAGAAAGAGAAAATTGATAAGGGGTATCTACTAACTGTTCCTCGTTCTTGATACCAAAACCCTCTTCACTTGTGTCTTTCCAATCAATCGGATGACACCTCAAACTGCGATGGCGATTTCTCAATAATTCTAGAGCAGTTAATGCTGATAAATCTTTCAAACGAGCTATTAAAGTCTGCCAATAACTGCCATCTTTTCCATTACAGTTGAACTTGGGGTGATGAAGATTGAGATATTTAAAAGAAAAACTGATTCCTTGGGGTTGAGATAATCTAGTAGCTTTGATTCGGGACGAACCATTGGGCGGAATTCTAGTTTTCTTAATCTTCTTTTTCTTCGACACGCTTGGTGAAATACTCCTTAATCCATTCCTTTTTGATAATTGAATTAGAGGCTGTATCTGGAGGTAGATTACCTCTGGCGATCCGCCAAGGGTCTTCAATATGAATCATCTGCTCTAATTCATAAGCATCACAAGCAAAGTATTCAAGACTTACTTCATCTAAAAATTCTCTTACCTCAGTAGGTAAATCTGGCTCGACTTTCTGCTCGATCGGATGCCAGCCAAACTCTTGATACTTTTCGTACAATTCAGGAATTACTGGCCCGTGAACCCACGCCTCAAAATCTTCAGAAAATAAAGGTTCGTTTTTTAGTGCTAAGTGCCATGCTTGAGCATAATATACAAGCTTTTGCAGTTTAAGATTGCTAATAAATGAGCCAGTTGAATTGGCAAGCTTAATAAAATATTCTGCTATGTCAAAACAGTTTAATGTTTTTATCATCCTATGAAGGCTTGTTATGAACTCGTAACTCAAACTCTTTCTTTATTTTAGTTGATGTGTAAGGATTTTTTATTGAAGGGCGAGAGATGTAAATACAGCTAACCAGCTTTACAGCTTTACAGCTTTATGGAATTCCGTATATCTGGTTTTACAGGCAATCGCCAAACTATCTTTATTTCAACCAAATCGATTCTTATTTAATTCTAAAGACTTCTCCTTTAGGGACAAATGGAAGACTAGAACCTGTCGGCAGTAAAAAAGCGTGTTCGCGCCGAATTAACAAGCGATCGCAGTAACCATCAGTAATAATCAATAACGGTGCTGTTTTCGGAAAATTTTCGGCTTGATCGAGCAGGTTAATCCCTGGTTGCAGAACAGTACCCCCTCTGCCTTTGACTTGAACTTTGTCCGCTATATCTTCAGGAGCGAGATAGCCCGCATCATAAGCGATCGCATCGCCAAATACGACCCGCACCCAAGGAACATCGCGAGCCACACTATAAGAAGAGATCGCCCCTAGAGCTTTACCTAATAACTTGCTATCCATCGAACCAGAAGTATCTAAGACCACACCAAAAGTACGCCCTTCTTGGGCAGTAGCATCGGGAACATAACGAGGACGAGGAATATTGGGGGTAGCAGCTTGACGGCGACTCGGACGCGCATAAGAACGAACCCGAACTATGGGCGCAAAATAATTATCGAACCACTTAGCTAATTCCACATCCCACCGAATCGGCGGTTGAGAGACGGCTCTAATTTCCTCAATCAGACCTGCGGGCAAATAACCCCGTTCTCCCTCGTGGTGATAAACCAAACCTTGAGCCAAACAACGACGATAGAAATCATCTAAATCCATACCCTCGGAACAGTTCCACCATTCAGGTACACCTCGTTCTAAGATGTCGCATTGACCAATGCCCCCAAGAGTAGCCAACTTACGATATCGACGTAGATCGGTGACAATGCGATCGTAAATCGCTTCAGCCGATAAACCTTTTAAATCTGCATCGTACAAAACTCCCATTTTCGGCAATTCGCCTACACCCATTTCTACCAGCCAACTATTAATTACATAATCACAAGCAACATTCCAATAGTAAGGATCTCGACCCTCACGCCTTGTATCGTGTCTCAGACCAACATGAAGCAATTCATGAGCCATAACAAAACGAGCCTGGTACTCATCCAAGCCAGCAGCAGGATTGATAAAGATCTCCTGACTCTGAGTATCTACGGCTGCTACTGAAATAGTTCGACGCTGACAAATCAGAGGATCTTCAATAATTTTAAAATTGCTGGCTAATGCACCTAAAAGGGGATAAGAGCTAATAAACCAGGCTTTAGCTCTACTAGCTGTAGTATTTAGACTCGAAGTATCCCCTAAATAAGCCGATTTACCGCCAGCAACATCAACCGCACTAGTGACTGCATCGGTTAAGCCTTTGCCCAAACAAGCCGACCAACTAAAATTGCTCTGCCAATGGCGAATTCTTTCTCGCTCAAAAACAAGATCGCCATGATAATCAGAGCTTATATGCGAAGCGGTATCCTTTAGGACTCCTTCTTCGCTCAATTGGCGATACCAACTCTCTTCGTCACGAGCGATGGTACTACTTGCGGGTAAATATTCTTCGGGGGCTTGTCCGAGTTTAAGATCGGTAAGAAATTTATAAAGGGTGCGATCGCAACTAGCATTCCATATCTTAGGTTGAGATTTTACCTGAAAATGCTCGAACCCTAGATGCAACAAGCAATGAGCCAAAACATAAGTCCATTCTAGGTGCGAACCCCGACGAGTAGGATGGCAATGAATATCTCCGTTATTTGTAACCACTGCCCAAGCTTTCTCTGGACACAGATTTCCTTGACGACGAATCAAATTAGCATGGTAAAGCAAAGGAGCAAACATCGGATGTCGATGCAGTATTTCCACACCCCGATTGAAATTTTTGGTGGCTGGATCTATTTGCGATTTTTTACTTTTCTTTTTTGCCATTAATTGTTTTAATTAATTGTTTTAGTTATTTCTTCTTCTGGACTAAACGGGGTAGATCGCGGACAATTTCCACCATCAACCAACTCGGCAAAGTCGAACCTTTATCTTGTTCGGCGACCACCATCTGAGCAATCTCTAAGCTCAAAGCTGCTAAATCCTTTAACAAAGCCTTGGCACGGTGAGCTAGCTCCTGATGACTGCTACTAAGTTGTTTTTTTTCTGCTGGTAGCTCTTTAATCAGTTGACTCCGAAAAGATTGGGCTAAGAAGTATAAAACATCGCGGTCTTCGGGTTTGCTCGGCCAGCTAGTTTCACCTTTGATAATGCTTTTGAGTTGATACTGGCTATTAATCTGTTTGATAAATCCTTTAAACTGAGTGGCATGATGGGGAGTCAAACAACCATTGGCTAGAATTTCCGTCCATTGGGCATTTAGATCTGCTCCATATTCATGCAAAGCATCACTGAGCATATGCCAAGATCTGGGGGTAGAAAACGGTTCTTCGGTTTTTGGTGGCTGACTCCAGAGATGGTCGGGTCGAGTTTGGATATATTCGAGTACCCAAGGATGAATATTATTATGGTGCGCCCACTCCAGCCAATCGCGATGGGATACTTTTAGATGAACGTGAACCATACGGTTAATTAATGCAGACGACATCGGTTTGACGATCGCATTATCTTGGGCGCGATTGCCAGCACCGATAATAATTGAACCTTCAGGTAAATGGTATTCACCAATTCTTTTATCGTTAATTAAACTATAAAAAGCTTTTTGCACCTCATGGGAACAAGCATTCAACTCATCCAAAAACAAGCAATAGGGTTCTTCTTTGGCAATCATTTTGGGCGGACAGAAAGAACTAGTACCATCTTTAATTTGGGGTACACCGATGAGATCTTCTGGGGCGAGTTGACTACCCAATAGAGAAACACAAGTAAGACCTAATTCTAGTGCAAAATTTTCCACCAACGAAGACTTGCCAATTCCAGGCGCACCCCAGATAAATACGGGGCGAACTAGGGCTACATTTAATAAAAATTCTGATAATTGCTTTTGAGTTAAAGTAATGTTCTCCTTCATAACGATCGATCTTAACTTACTTGCTTGAACTCGAACTTAAGCAGTAAGTACGGACTTATGTATAGCTGGCTAGCTGTATTTACATAAATCTGTATGGTAGTAAAAAAAAAGATTGACTATGCTATAAATGAGGTCGTCACACCCTCAAATACTAGTATTAATCAACTAATATAATCTCTACTTATCAATCGACGAAATTATGGGCGTTTCAAGCCACGCAACCCCATAAGCAAAACTTAAGCGTACAAACCTACCAAGATCGAGAACACGAATTACCAATACTCTCAAGCAAAATTCCCCGAAATCAGCATTTTGTAGAATTGCCCAGAATCAGATACAATTCCCCTATGAAAGTAGCAGGAAATGGGCAAGGCAAAGTGTTAACCGCCAACGAGTTAAAGCGGTTATTTAGCGATGGATTAATAACCAGTCGCGATCGCTGTCTGTTTGCCATTTGTTTGTTTACTGGCTGTCGCATCTCAGAAGCCCTGGCTTTACAGGTAACGGACATTAGGAATAAAACCATTACCTTCCGCAAATCTACCACGAAAGGGAAGCTCAAAACTCGTACTATCGATCTTCCTGCTCCTTTAGTTGAGTACCTAGATGAATATCAACCTCCGTGTAATTCTTATAATCCTTATTTATTTCCTTCTCGTGCTGGAAAAGCTTTAAGTCGTTCGATGGCGGATAAGTTACTTCGTGCTGCCTGTAAACGGATTGGGATTGAAGGGGTTAGCACCCATAGTTTTAGAAGAACAGCACTGACTCAAATGCATAATGCAGGTATTCCTCTAAGGCATATTCAAGAGATATCGGGACACAATGATTTGGGAACTTTGCAGAGATATTTAGAAGTTTCTCCAGAGCAGAGGAAACAGGCTGTATCGGTGATTGGTTGGTAGCTCTGTTTTATTCGCGAACTTCAAAATCTTGTTTTAACTTAGCTAAAACTTCTAGTGCCTTTATCCTGACTTATCCCACCGATTTGTGTTTCAGTACCCTGTGAAAGTCTCGCTAGCTCAACAATGATAATATCATTTAAAAAGTAAATCGAAAAAGATATTTGATGGCAGTTGACGTTGAGACAGCAATAGAATTACTTGATAATATACTTCCTCCTGGTTCTGTTAATGCTGTTAAAGCTTTGATTTTTCGGGACGCTTGGGAAAATAAAGGATATGCAGAAATCGCAGAAGAAACTGGATATGCTACGGAATATATCAAAGAATCGGGAGCGCAACTCTGGCGAACTATGTCAGATGCTTTGGGTGAAAGGGTGACAAAAAACAACTTTCGCTCTTTGCTACGTCAAAAATTTGAAAGTCAATTAGCTCAAGATGACAGTTCAATAACTGCAACGTCTACTTCATCAAAGGCTCAAACATTCACCAGAGATTGTCGAGAAGCTGTTGATGTTTCTAACTTTTATGGTCGCACTACAGAATTAGCTCAACTACAGGATTGGAGCGTCAGCGAGCGCTGTAGTCTAATCACGATCTTAGGCGTTGGTGGTATTGGTAAGTCTACTCTAGCAGCTAAATTTACTCAACAAATACATGATGAATTTGATTATATTATCTGGAAATCTTGTCGCAATATTGCTTCTGTCGAAAATTTGTTGAATGAGTTAGTTTCTTTTTTATCAGATCGACAACAAACTGAAGGTTCAATCGCTTCATTACTTGGATATCTACAAACTGCTCGTTGTTTGATTGTCTTAGATAGCTTAGAAGCTTTACTACAATACGGTAATGAAGAGTACGGAAAGTTGTTAACAACTATCGGGGAAACGACTCATCAAAGTTGTCTCTTGCTTACCAGTAGAGAAAAGCTCCCAGAAATTGCTGTACTAGAAGGAACTCAATTAGCAGTGCGCTCACTGCAATTAGGAGGTTCGCTAGCCACAGCTTTACCTTTGTTAGAAAACCTGGGATTATCGGGGACAGAAGCTGAAAAACAGCAACTTTGTCGGTATTATAGTTATAATCCTCAAATTCTGAAAATTGTTGCCAGCTCAATCCAAGACCTTTTTGATGGTAACTTGACTCGTTTTCTAGAGCAAGGTTCGGTAAGTTTTAACGGGGTTCGTCAGTTTCTCGATCAACATTTCCAACCTTTGGGTAATTTGGAAAAAACAGTTTTGATTTGGTTAGCGCTCGCTCGTAAATGGACAACAGTTGAAGAGTTACTGTCGGATATTGTTCCTGCTGTTTCCCGTGCTGATTTATTGGAAGCCTTAGAACATCTTAACTGGCGATCGCTGCTCAAAAAACAATCTGGCAAGTATGGTATTGAACCAATGCTCAGAGATTACTGTACTGACTATCTCACCGAAAAAATTGCCCAAGAGCTAATCGATAGCGATCTAAATCTTTTCAACACTCACGCTTTAATTAAAACCAATGTCACCAAAAAGATTAGACAGAGTCAAGTTCAATCTATCTTAGAACCAATTGCCGCTCGACTTCGAGGGACTTTTACTTTTGCGAGAGCCTTAGAACAGCAATTACTGTTAGTTATCAGTAAGCTAAGAGTAATGCAAACTCAAGGTTACGGTTATGGTGTGGGAAATTTAATTAATCTCTGCATATATCTAGAAATTGACCTACAAGATTATGATTTTTCCTATTTAACTATCTCTCACGCCTATTTAAAGAACGTAAATTTGCATCGAGTCAACTTTGCCTATGCAGATCTGACTCATTCTGTGTTTGATGAAACTGTTAGTAGTATTCAAACTCTGGCTTTTCATCCCCAAAAAATACTTCTTGCTTCGGGAAACTCTTGTGGTGAAGTAAACTTTGGGGAATTAGAAACTGGGCAATCTCTTACAACTATTGGTAAACATAGTGGTAATGTCTTGTCAGTAGCTTTTAGCCCTGATGGCAATACTTTAGCTAGCGGTGGTGAGGACGGTAGACTAAAACTTTGGGATATTACAACAAATAAATGTATTCGAGTATTACAGGAATACAACAGCAAAATATATGCCTTAGCTTGGAATCCAGATAGTACAACTATTGCCAGCAGCATTAATAATGGGGTTAAGCTTTATTCTACAGAAACAGGTAAATTAATCTCTAATCTGGAGCATAGTAGCAAAATTCTGACAGTAGCCTGGAGTTCAGACGGAAAAATTTTAGCTAGCGGTAGTAATGACGGCACGATTAAACTTTGGAATGTTAATACAGGCGATCGCATTAAGACTTTGACAGGACATAGTGATTCAGTCAAAGTGATCGCCTTTAGTCCTGATGGGAAAACTTTAGCTAGTAGTAGCGATGACAGGACGATTAAATTATGGGATGTGACAATAGGAAAATACTTTCAAACATGGCGAGGACACAATGATACGGTTAATTCCATTGCGTTTAGTCCTGATGAACCGATCTTAGTTAGTGGTAGTAGCGATTGCACTATAAAATTCTGGAATGTCTATACCGGACAATGTCTTATAACCGTATCGGAAAAAGCTGCTATGACTTCTGTGGTGTTTAGTTCCGATGGACAAACTGTAGCTAGTGGTAGTGAAGATGGAAAGATTAAATTGTGGGATGTTGAGACAGGAGAATGCCTACAAACCTTGAAGTCGCTCGGACTTTACGAAGAGATGAATATTACGGGAGTTAAGGGTTTAATAGAAGAACAGATTATTAAATTGAAAGCTTTAGGTGCGGTTGAAAATTGAGTTAACTGAGATTGACATGACTTTTTACCTACTGTTTTTTTATACCCTTAACGGGGTCATGACTTTATCCCAACTGACAAGCTAAGGGAGTCCTTTTAGAGTGAAGGTACAAAGAGTTAATGCTCTTAATTGTTTCAGGTATCGCGCTCAGGAGGTGACTCCTCAATGCAAGTGCAATGGAAAAAATTACTGGCAAAAACCATAATCTGGTTAACTGCTGAAATTTTACTTAACTTTCTGGGACTCGATACCTTAGCTGATTACAGCGAGTTTTTATTCGATCGCGATTCTGACAATGTGGTGATAGTTAACAGCTAATAACAAATTACAGCATTGTTTCAAACAGGAGGAATAAATTATGGGTTTCAAATACATCAATGAAATAGCTACATCCGAAAACATTAATCAATTGCTTACTTTGATCGATCGCGTTGCAGGAGCATCATCCGATGTTAATAATGTGTTTGATGTTACCGATATGCTGCGGGATAGTCCTCAGATGGAGCAATGTCTGAAATGGATGAAACAAGATCCAGCTACAGCCAAAATGATTGAAGAACAGTACATGGGTGCAGACTACGATCTAGAGGCAATGCTAAAAATGCCTAAAGGTTCTCTGGGTTGGACTTATGCCAAAGTAATGACTGAGATTAACTACGATCCTAAATTCTACAGACTGCGTGAAATCAAATCCGACACTGATTACGTCATTAATCGCATTCGCAAAACCCACGATCTCCACCATATTTTGACAGGATTCAGTATGGATGATTATGGTGAAGCTGGAGTAATTTCCGTGACAGTTGCTCAAACTGGCTATCCTGGTTGGATGCTAATCGATATTCTGTCGATGTTGTTAAACTTTTTTGCAGAAGATAACGACCTCGGAATAGATGTGGAATATGACTTTGATACGATCTCAACAGGAATTAAAATGGGTCGAGCAGCCAAGCCACTGTTTCCTGTGAAGTGGGAAGAATGTTTTGAACTTCCTTTGGCACAATTACGAGCAGATTTGAATATTAAGCCTGTGACTGAAGGTAAATGGAGTTGGTATACTCGTCCCAATTTACGTGCTGCGGTGGGGTTGGAAGAACTGGTTACTGTTTAATTAGATTCGATTTTGCAGACTCATTAAAAGTATTAGCGACATTTACCCCACTTTCACTGACTCACTACACTAAAAGTATCGATCGACTATCTGACATTATCCCTACTGACTCAACAAAAATATAATTTTAGACTGACTTTAGAAGCTTGAGATATGCAATTGAACTGCTAAAAGCTTCTTCTATCAATGGTTACGACTTGTCAAGGTACCAGAGATAGATAATCTCACTCTTATAAACGAAACTGAATATTAACGGAGATAATCATCATGACTAACCAAACATCTACCATCGCTCCCGTTTCTGAGGCTACTAAAGCTTTAGTGGAACAAAAGCTCCCCGAACAGCCAGACGAGATCAAACAAAAAATGGGCGAATTGGTAGAACTAATTAAAAAGCAAGCAGAGTCGGAATTAGAAACAGCACAAGACATGACACGCGAGGCATATGTTCAGGCGATCGCTAATGCGAAAACAACTTTGAAACAGACTGAAACTTTCTTCGCCGAACAAGAACAGACTCTCCAGCAAAAAATTCAGGAATTGAATACTCAAGCAGATCGAGAATGGGATTCTTTTGTAGCCGATGTGAAAAATATGGGGAACCGTATCGACAACGCAATTAATGCAGCGTGGAAAGCTTTAACCGAAGATAAAGCTTAGTCTATTCGTGATTGGGGATTGGGTCTTGATAATCTCTAATCCCCCTGAAAAAACTCTGCAAACCTCTAGAAGCCAAAAGCTACTAGTAATAAAAAAATTTATTGCAGAAACTCCATCAAATTCTCGATCGCAATAAGTTCAGATTAGTAGAAATTGATTCTTCAAACATCAATCGACCCAATGCAGCAAGAGACTGTGTAGATTTGTACATTCAATTTTCAGTTTTTTTAGGAGAAAACGATCGTGAATAAATTAATTACTCGGCTCAAAGATATTATTTTAGAGCGCATTGTAACGTTGTCCTTAGTTGGAATCATGTTGATTTCGAGTGTATTCATTAGTGGAAATGCTCAAGCCAGTCTCTTTCTCAAAGCAACTGCTACTTCAGCATCAACTAACGTTCTGGCGATCGATACATTGCCAACATCAATAGATGATATCCAAGTAGAAATCAATAAGTTTGCGTTGGATACCCAAAATTATATCGACAAAGTGATTGCCGATACCAACAAAGCAATCGATCGCTTACCAGAAGAAATAGAAAGAGCCTCCAACTATACCAAGTTTACTGCTCGCGCAGGTTTTAAAAGGGATATGGCAGCTACAGAAAAGCTACTTAGCGATGCTGCTAAATATATTGACAACTTAGCCAAAGATGCTGACCGCTTCGATCTCGAACTTAAACGTCAAGCCGAAGATGCTTCTTTGCAGATTGACACTCAGACCAAAAAGGAATTCAAAGCTACTAAAAGATCGTTAGAAGATGCTGCTCAAGCACTAGCAAAATTAGCCATCGATACCAACCGTTCTGCTGAAGATTTTTCGGATGAACTACAGACACAAATCCGACACGATATCCAGACTGTAGACCGCACTTTAGAAGATGCCGCTCAAGCAGTTAAGGATTTTGTTCAGTCTGCCTAATCGAATCTTAGTAGAAAACTAAGTCTAATGGACGAGAGTTTGGGGACTGGTGACTAGGAAAAAACCTTATCACTAATCCCCGAGCACGGAGAAGGGAAAACTATCCCTCTTCTTCCTCGAAGGAACTAGAAAACTCAATTTCAAGGAAATAGAAACATGAATGTTGCTAGCAATTTAGATAGATTCAACAAACTCAAACAAGGTTTTAATTGGTCGCTAGTTTTAGGAATAATTATGATGCTGCTGGGTATAGTAGCGATCGCGCACCCCTTCTTTGCTACTTTGTTTACAGAACTTTGGCTGGGCTGGCTTTTTATCTTGAGTGGGATCGTTCAAGGTGTCTATGCCTTTAAAACCAGAGATTCAGGTCGATTTTTCCTTAAATTCCTTCTCGGCTTTTCATATCTAGCTGCTGGTTTAATGTTACTAGTTTATCCCCTCCAAGGTGTTCTAGCTTTAACCTTCGTAATTGGCTCGTGCATCCTAGCTCAAAGTCTGATTCAGATTGTCTTATCTTCGCAGATACGCCCTAATGAGGGCTGGATGTGGGTATTATTTAGCGGTATTTTAGGCGTGTTCCTCGGTAGTCTGATTATCTTGCATTTTCCTTATAATGCACCTTGGTTGATTGGTCTACTTGTCGGTATTAATTTTATTGCTGACGGTATTTCCATAATTATGTTCTCAACCACCGCTAGCAATGCAATCCAGGAAGTATCCCAAAAGCAAACTCCCCAACTTCCTAAGTAAAGAATATTCCACGGTTTTTATATTTTTACAGGGCGGTTAGTTAGCCGCCTCTAGTATTTTAGACAATGACACATAATACACTTTTGATGACTCAAATCGGGATTTTGGCATTGCTGCTAGTTGCCTGCTTTGCAACGATCGCTCTTAAACGCCTCAAATTTCCCTACACTGTGGGTTTAGTTATTGTCGGTTTAATTGTGGGTTGGCTAGCTCAGAATGTGGAAACACTACAACCATTACAACACTTAACCCTATCCCCCAATTTAATCCTATTTGTCTTTGTACCGCCCCTCATCTTTGAATCAGCACAAAATATCGACTGTCGCTTATTATCCCGTAATTTATTTCCCGTAGCTGTATTAGCTGCCCCTGGTTTGTGGCTATCTACCGCAGTTATCGGTATTCTTTTGGGATGGTTAACGCCTCTGACTTTTCT
The DNA here is from genome assembly GCA_030064975.1 of Pleurocapsa sp. MO_192.B19. GTDB lineage: Bacteria > Cyanobacteriota > Cyanobacteriia > Cyanobacteriales > Xenococcaceae > Waterburya. The sequence goes on along the minus strand of JASJDX010000013.1, from coordinate 3,187 downwards.
CCAGGCATTTTTGTTTGGGGCGATGATTTCGGCTACCGATCCTGTAGCAGTGATTGCTTTATTTAAAGAATGTGGTGTACCAAAGCGACTCAATATCTTAGTGGAAGGAGAAAGCCTATTCAATGATGCGACGGCAATTGTAACCTTTAATATCATTCTGACCGTAATAGCTGCGGGAACATTGGAAACAAACACTCTCAGTCAAGGATTAGTAAAAGCGGTAGTTGTTCTCCTGGGCGGTATTGTTGTAGGAATTGTCCTGGCAGCAGTCATGGGATATTTTGTGACTTTTGCCAACAATAATCCTTTTATTCAAAGCACTGTTTCGGCAGTAGTGGCATATGCAGCATTTATTATTGCCGATCTCTTGTCAGTGTCAGGGGTAATTGCCGTGTTAACTGCTGGTATCATCGTCGGCTGGCTTAATGCTAATCGAGTCCCTGTTGAAGTCAGGCAGTTTATGCACGAGTTTTGGGAATATGCTGCTTTTATCGCCAATAGCTTGATCTTTTTACTCGTTGGTTTGAGTACGGCTCAATTTATCGCTCAATCCTCTCTGGGAATATCTTCTTTCGGAGCTATCTTTTGGGCGATCGCTATATCTCTTCTAGCTCGCGCCGTAGCAGTTTATACTCTTGTACCTCTAATTAACTGGATACAAAAGTCCGACCCCATCGATCTACGCTATCAAACTGTTAGCTTTTGGGGAGGTTTGCGAGGGGCTGTAGCTTTAGCTCTAGCTTTGAGTCTTGCTGTCGATTTTCCGAACCGCGAATTGATGACGATGATGACTTTGGCAGTAGCTTTGTTCACCATTATTAGTGGTGGAACCACAATGGCAAGTTTGTTGCACGGGTTAAACCTCGATCGCCCTACCGTATTAGACCGCTTGGCAAAAGCAGAAGCCTTGGTAGCTGCCAAGCAAGAAGGTTTACAACAATTGGTTGACTTGAAAACTATGCCCATGTTTGACTTAGAGGCGATTGCTAGTCTGCAACAAGAATATCAGCAGCAAGTTAAGGAAACTGAGATGTCCCTGGCTAATCTTTGGTCTGAGTTAAGTCCCCATCCTCAACAGTTACAGCAAGCAGTTTGGTTACAAGCAATATCGCTCGAAAAACAGGGTTATCAAGAACTCTACGACCAAAAACTAATTTCGGAAATAACTTTTGACCAACTAAAACTGTCGCTGAATTTGAAGCAGGATGATATTTTGGCAGAGCGTATTCTTCCTAATCATCAGCTAGCTAATCCCTTGACGACTTCTTGGGAGAAAATGACCGACAAATTTTTGCGGTTAGTCACTCCTCATCCTGAATTCCAAGTGCATCAACAAGAACATGAGTTGAAATTACGCTATGAATATAATGCTGCGGTAGTTTATGTTTGCGATCGAGTAGCGCAGGAAGTTAGTTATTTAGCCAAAGAAATTTCCCCAAATACAGAACCAGCTTTCTTTGCTGAATGTATTGAAAGTTATCGAGGTTTGGCTGGGATGGCTTGCAAACAGTTAGCAGCAGAAATGGACATTGCTCCTCAGATCGCGATCTCAGTTCAACAAAAAATTGCTCGTCGGGTCGCTGCGGTTAGTGAAGCAGAAACTCTTACTAAGTTAGCAGCAGAAGGGGTAGTCTCTAACTCTGTAGCTAGTAAAGTACGCGATCGCTTAGAAGCGGAAACACCTCTCCAGTTTTCGAGTTGAGACAGTTTATTCGATGCCAAGCAATCTGTTACTTCATGACTTTTCCCCCACTTAATCTCCTTTCTAGTTTGCGTAGGTCATGACTTTCTTCCTACTGACTAGCCTCCGAACTTTCCCTAAAGTAACAACAAACGAATTCATTTCAGGAGCAAATTAATGTTTTCTAACTTTCGCCACCTTAACCAAATACTCCTTGGTCTAGGTACTGGTTTATTTTGTTTTACCAATAGCGCGATCGCAGCTGAATCAATTTTACTAACTTACAACAACGAAGAACTAAACGTTCCAATTTCTAAGTTACAGAGCTTTTCCAAAACTGGCGATCTAACTCCTCAGATGGAATCTTTCTTTCAGACGACTAAACAAGTGCCTAGAGTCTGGAGTAACTTACTAACTGACGAAGTCAAAGTCCCTGAATTCATCGAATCATTTTTGGAAAGTCCCCGCGGTCGCTTTGTACTGCATCGTATTGAAACAGTGGTTTTTCATCTTGATGAGAACAGCCAAGAAGAGATTGATACAGCGTTAATTAATTCGATGGAAGATGATGACACGATCTCTATTATGGAGGTTGTCGAGAAGTATCCTGAAACTACTGTCAAAATAAGCCTCAACGAATTAGAAACAGATTACGCAGAAGTTAAACAGTTTATCAATTCAATTAATTCCAATAACTGGGAAGCAGCAGCCAACGAACTAGGGCAAGAAATACTTTGTGAATGCAGTACTGCAAACAACTCTACTAATAGCTCTACTTCTTCATATCAATATTAATTCTCTTCATTTTTGAATATTACTGTAAATTAACAGGAGTCAAGATTATGGTTTTATCACTTAAAAAATCAATTTCTCTAAGCACCATATTGCTAGGTACAACATTAGCAACATTCTTAACTAACAGCAGTGCTAGTGCTTCGGAGTATATTACGCTCCATTATGGAATGTTGGGCGAGACAGTCCCCATGAGTGAATTAGATGAATTATCCGAGACAGGTAAAGCAAGTGGGGCACTCAAAGAGATTCTAGATATTGCCCATGAAGACCAAACTGAAGCCCAGGAAATTTTAAACGAGGAAGTAGCAATTGATGTTGCAACTCTATATAAATTACTTAAAACCAAGCCAGGAGAATTTGTCCTATCTGAGTTGGCTAAAGTGATTCACTTAGATGGTTATGTCGCTGGAGTTCCAGCTTTGAGAGCCGCCTTTGTTAACTCGGTTGCTAATGATGGCAAAATGACCCTGCTAGAAGTCTTTCAAAACTATCCAACAGAGAAGATGTATGTCAATGCCTATCAACTCTCGAAAGATATTAAGACTTTCAATGGACTGTTTAGTGAAGTAAAAAATGTTGTCGATAACTTCCACTGTGATTGTGCTGTTTCTAAGGAAGTAACGGATAATCCACAATTAGTTGCCTATTCCGAGAATACTCAAAACTGTTCGACTCTTAAAGTAGCAGCCAAATCTCAATAGTCTTTTCAGT
>JASJDX010000400.1 GCA_030064975.1 Pleurocapsa sp. MO_192.B19 | reverse complement strand
TTAATCATAGATTCCTTAGTTTTTGCGTCGAACAAAGAATTAGGCAAACTAACTTGAGGATCTGTCCAAAAATCCCATTCTGACTGAGAAATGTAATACTCAGCATTAGGATAGGTTAAACTACCATCTGCTGAAATTAAGCCTCCAATATGATCCGTGTGAGCGTGAGTAATTAAAATCATATCGATGCTATCTGGATCTATACTGGCAGATGTAAGATTTTGAGCCAGATAGCCAGCAGTATTACCAAAAAAACTTCCCGCACCACTATCAATCAGGATTTTATGCTCTCCCGTGTCGATATAGAGAGTATTGACATAAAACAAATAGTCGCTATCAGTAGGCAAAAAACTTTCATAGAGAGATTTTTTTATTTCAGCAAGCTCGGCGTTAGGAATAAAGGAACTGAGAGAAATCATGAAATTGCCATCACTTACAGTCATGGCGTTGAACTTGCCAATTTTAAAGTGATAGACAGCAGCATTAGTTTGGGTATTAGTCGATTTGGTTTGAGCAATCCGCAGGCTGGGCGTAAGCCCAATCGCTTTGGGACTATTGCCTAATTTAGTAGCTGCACCAAAGATTAAAAACAGCATAGTACAGATTGCTACAAGCAAAAGTCGCCATTTTTTAGATAATTTGTCGAAAGCAAATATAAGTAACACCTCGATCGCCCTCCGCAACTTGTTGCATAATTTCAATTTGGATATTGGAGAAAGCAGCAAAATTAGAATAGCAGGTTGGGTTGAAGCATGAAACCTAACCTAGAGATATGTTTCGTTGGGTTAGGCTATCGCGCTTCTAACCTACTGAACTTGCTACTTGAACTCTCCCATTGCACCGAGGCGAATAGTTAGAAGTTCTACATCGGTAATCGCTTTGTGAGAACCGTTTTTAGTGTTAGCAGGAGTAAACCAAAAAGTTCCCGATTTGCATTCCTTTCCGTCTGTCTCAATAATCCCCTCAAGAACATAAACGTATTCATCACAGGGATGAGAGTGAACTGGTATAACAGTACCTGTTTTCATCCGCAATCGATGAATTGAACCTTCTGGTACTGGTTCGGCTAAAGGTAGTATTTGCGCCCCTGGAAATTGCTCTAGGTTATGCCAGGATTGAGTATTGGCGTTAATAAATTTTTGTTCGGACATTTTTATTTACTATCCTTGGTTACTGGTTTCCAGATGCGCTGTTGACGATCGAGCGATTTCCTCACCTTTGATGTGTCTATTTCTGGCAGATACAATTCAACTAACTCTACAGTTTCGACTACCAGTTCTTTTAGTTGACTAGCAGCAGATAGAGGTTCTTGGTGATAGAGACTTTCCAGACGTACATATAAGTTTTCAGGAGCAATATTCATCTGTTCGATGAACTGTTTCATGCGTTTAAACTGGAAAGTCGAGTAATACAAACGATTTAATCCTGCAAGAATACCAAGAAGATTTTGTCCTGCTTCTAAACGTATTTGATGTTGGAATAGTGTAGTATCTCTTGTGGCTAAGCGTTTTTCTAAAGCCCAAATCGGGAAAAAATCTAGATATTTTTTGATCATCGCCTGGGCTAGTGTATCTGGGTATTTAGCAATCTGTCTTTTCCATTCTTGAATTAATGCCTCGCCGTACACAGGAATACAGTCAAGCATTCCTGAAAGAGCTTTTTGTAGGGTCGAAGTTACTTCAAGTTTCTCTAGCACCGTTGCCATTTCGCGTTCCCAAAACGCAATGGTCATATTACCGATTTGGAATTCTACACCATCAATAAAATAAAATTCTCCAAAGTGTCCCTCGCTGCAATCGTCAAAAGTACAGATGGGTTCAGAACCTTGATTTTGCTGACGGGCAAGTTTTAGTTTTTCAGATGACGGCAACTCATCGTAGTAAATAAACATCTCTACATCTGAATAAAAATCTGCTTCTCCTGTAGCAGTAGATCCTGTAACCATTGCTGCTTTAGCTTCTGGATTGGAAATATAGGCTTGTATCTTCTGTTTGGCTAGTGCTAAAAGGTACTGGCTTACTTGGTTCATGACTGCTTTTTGGTTAGTAATAATCGATTAGCAGTGATTTTGTAATGCTTGTAGTAACTTATGATTGAGACGATAATCCCATTCCTCTTGAAAGTTCCGATGAAACACCAAGGAATTTAGATCGTCTTTTGTAGCCAATTGAAGCGAACTTATTTCTGACATCTGCTGATTAATTCTGGTAATTGGCTGTTCGTATAAAAACAAGCTTGCACGAATGCCAATCTGTCCCAAATCTTCACTCCTATCAGGAATAACTGTTGTCGCATATCCAGTTCGTTGATGCTTCAATTGCAATTGTGTTCCGCCTTCTACTGCGGTTAGCGTCCAAATTACTAATGAGGGTTCACCCGTAACACTATCCTGCCAACTATAAATTAGGCGTTTTGGTTTATTTAGTTCTACTACTTCACAGTGAATGATAGTTTTGATACCTGGTAAAGAATTACTTTCAAATTTGAATTTATGCCCTAAACGCGCTTCAAAATTATTTGTCATCATCCAAGCATTTAAAATACGACAGTCAGTTAGTGCTTGCCATACTTTTTCTGGTGGATGAGGATAAAAAACACTCAATTTTACTTGCTCTGTCATGGATTATCCTCCAAATAGTCACCCAGAATATCTAGTTTTTCTTGCCAGAATTGTTCGTAATGATTTACCCAATCAGATACCTGTTTTAAAGGTTCTGGATTCAAGCGATAAAATCTCTGTCGCCCTTTCTTGCGTTGGGTAACAAGTTCCACCTCACACAACACGCTTAGATGCTGAGAAATGGCAGGAAGAGACATTTTAAATGGTTGGGCAATCTGTTTAACGGGTTGTTCTCCCTGACGCAGTAGGTCTAAAATTGCCCGTCGAGTGGGATCGGCGATCGCTGCGAATACATCAGTGCTACTAGCAGTTCTACTCATATACACATAATAGTTAAGTATTTGCTTAACTAAAAATATAATAATTAAGTATTTACTTAAATGTCAACTGTTTAAATTAAAAAATAAACCTCTTGCACGAATCAGGCGATCGCTAATATCGCCGTACAAAGTTATATTAGGACAATTTCATTTAATTGCTCGTAAGTAATATCTAATTATCCTGATATCATGCTCAATGCAGATCGAGGATTTGCTAACCACGATCTGATAAGTTGGTTACAAGAGATTAATTGGCATTATTGTTTACGCTTACCCTATGATGTGACACTTCATGGACCACGACGGCATCCCATTGAGCTAATGTATCTCTGGCCACCAAAAGGAGAAGCAGTTCTTTATCACAATGTCGGTTTGTGGTTAGATGGAGAATGCCATTGTAATATCGTGTTAGCCAATGTCAAAGGGGTCAAAGAACCGCATCGCAGTGATTACCGATGAAGAACCTTCCTTACAAACCCTTTGGCAATATGGTTTGCGGTTTCGGGTTGAAGAGTTATTTTTAGACTCTAAATCCGGGGCTTTTGAGCTAGAAGAATCCCGAATTCGTGACCCCAAATCCTTAGAACGCTTATATTTGGTAGTCGCATTAGCTCTTCTGTTTGCTACCACTCAAGGCATGGTTGTGCAAATTCAAGGACTCAGAACTCAAGTAGATCCACATTGGAAACGTGGTCTGAGCTATCTTAAAATCGGCATTAGATGGCTCAAAGGAGTTCTCCATAAAGGTCGTGCTTTGTTCCCTCCTGTTCCTTTGGTCTCTAGAGACCCTCAACCTTGTTTTGCTTCCAAGAAAGCTAAAAAACAATACTATGATGCCATTTGGTTCAGTAGAATTCGCGAATTGAAATGTCGTGCTTGATTAGGTTTTAGTGAAATGTGTCAGGCAGTCAGGATATTTGCTCTAGCTTATGATGAAAATATTGAAGTTTGGATTGAATCAGTAGAGCGACATTTGAAGCTATATCCAGAAGTGAATACTTTACCAAAGATAGCTAAATTGAATAATTTAACTTGAGCTCAGGTATTTATTGCTGCATTATTTGGCAGTTTTAAAATAGAGCAGTTTGGTGGTTTTTATGAGGTAAAGCAGCTTAAATTATTTAGGTAGATTTATCTAATACAGAAATAAATCTTTTGTTTTGTTTAGTATCAATAATAGCCCAAGACTATATTATTTTCATTGTTTTCTAGCAGATTGTTTTTAAGGCTCATATCTAAATCTTGGACGCAATAGCAAAAAACTTCTTCTCTAGCTTGGAAAATCTTTTTTATCTCTTTTATATCATCAGTTTGTCCATAAAATATTAATCCAGCAATCCCTGTATTTTCAAATATATAATTTATTGTTGTTCTATAACTCTGTTGAGATATTTCTTTAATACCTTGGTTTAACTGAGCGATAATATTTGCCTTTAAATTATTTTTTCTACAGTATTGCTGTACTTTCCGTTTCATCATTCTTTCTTGTTCTATCGTGTTGCAGCGCAGATATACCAGCACCGTTTGTTTCTTCAAAGATTGGTAAACAGGATCGCTTTGAAATTTTTGAACGTTACCTTTATCAAACACTCGTTTACCTTTAGAGCCTCTTCTAGTGAACTTCAAATAACCATCGTCAACTAACTTGTTAACAGCAGACTCGGACAAGTTCAAAATATCCATTACACCTCTCAGGTATATCCCATCTGCCATTGCTTTTCTCTAATTAAAATTACCTAATTTTTTAGATTTGTTCACCATTTATTATTACTATTAAAACAGAGATAATTGACTATGTAAACGCAAGTAATCAAATCACAAATAATCTAAAAATATACAATTCATTTGAAATATAAATTGCTTTTGTTTTGTTATTTTAGTAATTTTTTCAATAACCTAAATAAATGGGCTGGTAAGGTTTTTCTCAAAACTAATCAATTGACCACTCCCAATCCTGATTTTTTTGGGGCTGGAATTTCTTGCTTTCTTCAGGCTTTTCAAGCTCTACAGCTTTATCTGCTGGAGAAATTTCCTCAACTTCATTTTCGCCAAAAAACTCGTCCAATCTACGCTTCATCTTCTCAGGCACGTAGTCTCTGATATTGGTCTGACTCCAATTGACCTCTAGTTCTGGAGCTAGTTCTAATTCTTCTCCCCCATCGACCATTTCAATAGCAATTAGATCTCGTTCTGAATCAAGTTCCACTCTGTGTTCTATCAGTTTGGGCAGGCTGGAATTGTGTAGTTTACACCCTCTTACTTTAAAATCCTGCATCCGATAGCTAATACCTTCGACTTCACCATTCTCTAGGCGAAACTTAGGATCTATACTCAACCGCTGTAACCTAGCCAAAAATACCTTTAGACTAGGCTTATCGTGACTGGCTAAATCTATACCCGACTGGATCAAACTCATGTATGGGGCTTTTGGCTTTTCCTTTCTTTCGCCCGACTCAATTTCATCCATCTCCCGCATCAATCTTTGCACCTGTCCTGTAGTTGGTGTTTTATACTTACGTTGGTCGGATGAAGGTACTTGGGTCAAACCATGTAGTTTTTCTTGTTCTCTTAAGATTTTCTCCAGCCTTCTCTTGTCGAAACTATCTTTGACTCTCTGACCATCATAACCAACCATATTGAGCAAGATGTGAACGTGGTCGTGATTGTGGGTGCGATCGTGTCCTGGGTCGATTCTGCCGTGTTTGACCACCATAAGTTGATTGTTGTTGTAACCCAAGCCCTCAATTATGGCATCGGTAATGTCCAAGACAGTTTGGTCGAATAAGTAACCATCGGTAGGAGCAAAGCTTAAAGAGATATGCTTGACTGGATTTTTACACCTGGAATTTAGTTCGGCACATAAACTAAGCTCCCAAATTATATCTTTTCTATTTCCACTAAGAATGTTGCTATCTATAATTTTGGGAGTTTTAGTCGGCTCGAGTAAATAATTGACTATCCCGCGAAAGTCTTTACCAGTAGTTATCTTGCCAATCATTTTTTATTTTGACCTACCATCAACTGCCTGACTTGGTACAGCTCGCAACTAAGCTCATTGATACACCTACGAATGCCACTCAATTCTTCGGGCAAAGGATAATTTTCGGGTACTTTGCTACCTTCTAATCTTTCTTGGTTGAAAACTTTGGTTATTTGATTGATGTTGTTACCAATTCGTTTGAGT
>JASJDX010000399.1 GCA_030064975.1 Pleurocapsa sp. MO_192.B19 | reverse complement strand
TATTCCGAACTTTGTACTCATGCCAATCTATACCAAACAGAAATTAATAGCCCTGTTGCTTATAAAAATTTCTTAGATAAATATAAAGAACGCGGTTATCGTAACGATTCTCTTTATCTTCAAGAACTAACTATTCAAGATGAGTTGATTCCTCTAAAATACTTGGGAGTTAATTTGTCTCCAGAGAGCGATCTTTTATACGTTGTTGGCGATCGCCTTAATTCTTTATCTTTAAGAAACTTCTTAAGATCGGGAGAAAAATATATTTATCGAAGTGTCTATCATTACTGGAATTCTCATCAACAAATTGCCAATCATCTAGATATAAATAATTCTGTTGTATTTATCGATCTTCATAACTTGAGTGAAGAACCATATTGCTCTTTAAAATTTAAGTCATGGTCAAATACTATCTATCAGATTCCAATTATTGACAATAGAAGTGAAGCCAGCAACAATTTTAAACTTCCTCTAGATATTAAAGAGATTCATCACAATATTTATCGCGCTCTTACTAAGGAAATACTGTATCGTAACTTTCCTCAATTAGCTAGTAATCAAAATACTATCGAACATCTAGAGTTATACTTACAAAAAATCGAAGTATTTAGATTGGCTAGAACTCAAAATATTTCTAGTGACTTTTCACTTGTCATAGAGATTTTAGACAGTCAAAAGATTTACTATAAATCGATAAATTTAGATGTCGCTCTGTTAGAAGATATTGTTATAAATAAAATCGATATTAAAGCGATCGCACAATTAACTCAAAGATATCCAGAATACACATTTATCTTAATTAGTGACTATAACTTTCTTCCAAAATTCAAAAAAGCTCTAATAAACGACAATATTTTTATTCCTGATAATCGCTTAAATGAATTTCCGCGAATCTGGCAAGAAAAACAACAACATAATTTTCCTCTATTCGGACAATATCTTGACAAAATAAAATTTCAAATTCAACAAGATGGTAAACAACGATGGATTGAAGTTTTGTCAGAAAATCAAGACCGTATTTATTATGAAAATGAATCGGGAAAGAAAAAATTTATTGCTCGCATTCAAGAAACAGGACAAGAATACTTTAAACTATCATATCCTCATAACGTCTTACCTATAAAAATTAACGAAAAAGATTATTATATTAACGAAAATATTCAAGAATATAAAATTATTCATCCTTACTCAGAAGCCAAAGCCAAATCTGAAGAATTAATTGTAAGAATTGAATTTATCGTTGAATTAGGTTCTGTTCCTCAACTCCGAGTAAAAGATGCAGAAAATAAATGTAAAATTGAATCCAACTTATGCGATCGCGAAGAGATTGTTCGACTACTTGGCTACATTCCTTTAAATACTATTTTAGAAAATCGTCGCAACAAAAATAGCTTTGTTCCTAGTCCAGAAAAGGTACAAAAATTTATTGATGCCTTATCACCGATTAAAAATATTGACAGCTTTAATACAGCGATGAGATTTAACAGAAATATCTGGCGTGCTTATGAAATAATTAAAAGGAACAATAATAATCCAGATTTATTTATTAATTTAGATTGCAATCATTCATCAGTAGAAAATATAAAAGAAGCAATTATCAACTTCAATACTTCGGGAACGATCGATGAACTCAGAAAATATATACAAGGACAATATAACTTTCAGAAAAAGAAAGCAATAGAAACTCAAAACTTCATCGAGACATTAATTATATTTCTTGGCAAAACGTATCGACTGTCCGAACACTTAAATTTAAACTCGTTTTTCGAGCCTACAACGATAGAATTGGCATGCAAAAATAAACAAATTAGAAAAGAGTATTTTCTCTTTTTAAGTAGAGTAGCATTAATCCTAGAATTTCAGTCAAATTATTTTCAAATATTTACAAAAAAATGGATTGGTAATCAACCATTATATAAACAAGAACAATATTTGTGGGGTTATAGCCGTATTTTACTTTGGTATTTTGAATACAATAACCAAAACCAAATTAATTTTTCTGACCATTTCAAAAGTATTCTTAACTATCTATTAACCGAACAAAATTTAGCTCCAGGCTACAAACAAAATGCTTTTCTTACCCTAATATATTTACTCACATTTAGAGAGCCATCTTTAGCTCGACAGTTTTGCGAGCCTGAGTCTCAAGAATATAAATTAGCAGAACGAGTAATAGAAAAATACAAAGACGAGCCTGTGAGGTTAAAAGTTATTGGAAATAAACCTTTAGATGAATACTTTGAAGAATTACTAAAATATCAAAGTTCTCAAAAAGAGATTGGCAAGCTAGTTGAATTAGCTAATAAATCTTAGTTACCAAATAGTAATTTAATGAAGCCAAAAATTAACCGATAAAAATTTGCCTTCTACTTAAAAATACTTCATCAAGTACAAAGCCGAATTAGACAACAGGCTCAAAGATTTGGAAATTATGTTGCTCTGCGCCAAAATTGACGCACGAACCTCCAACCTAGACACGAATCAATCTAACTATCTCAAATCGTGAATTGACGAATTGACGAATGTCAAATGATAAATGAAATGACTAATAACTAATAACTACAGCCTCGCTGTTAAATAAATTCAAGCGATCCGTAGGCTAGGGGTCGCCTAATCGCCTTACACCTGCCAAAATAAAAGTAGTTGCCTCTTCTATATGTTCTTCAATCATTTCTGGACTGAGGCGATCGATCTCAGGCGTAAGATGTCTCCAGTTTTCATGCACCGTGAAATAGAATAAACAAACACTCAAAATATGGGTTAGTGCGAACAACGGTTTGAGGGGGCGAAAATATCCTTCTGCGATACCACGCTCTAAAATTTTGAGTAGATGCTCATGGAGGCTCGAAACATTGCACTCTTTAAAATATGCTCCTTGATTTTGACTTGCTTCTTGAAACCACAGCATTTGACGCTGGGGATTTTGAGCTTCGTTGGCGATCGCAATACGGATCATCTGCTTCAGTGCTTCTTCGGGAGATAAATCATCAAAGTTTAATTCCCCCAGCATAGTTTGAACTTCATTGACTGGACGTTGTAAGACTGCCTTGTACAAGCTTTCTTTGTTATCGAAATAGTAATGAATTGTTGCAGTTGTTACTTCAATTCGTTTAGCGATCGCACTAATGCGCGCACCATTTAAACCATGCCGTGAAAATTCTTGCTCTGCGGCATCCAAAATTTGTCGTTGTGTCATCTGAGCATCTCGAATACGAACTGATTTCACAACTCGTTTACTGGGTCGAACCACTTACTTTGAATTCATCGTTTGCTTTTCTATCGTACCAAAGAGATACCTATATTGAAGACTTGAATCTTTGAATTGACCGAACAGCTAACAGTTGATAAACTTACTAATTAATTAGTAAGTTGTTTTTATGTAGTAATGAAGCAATTGCAAGGCTCACCGTGGCTCATAGCACATCGTTCCATGCTTAAACCACATCAGCCAATGAAGATTTCTCTGTTGGGTCAAGATTACGTACTTTGGCAAGATAGTCATGGGATGATTAGTGCTTTGCCTAATGTTTGTCCTCACATGGGCGCAATGCTATCAGAGGGATGGTGTGTGGTTAAATCTGATGGCAGTAGTGCGATTGGCGCAGCCACGCCTTCGGCGATCGCTTGCCCTTTTCATGCATTGGAATTCGACCATTCAGGCTGCACCATTTTGCCAGGTTCTGAAAAACAGACCAAATCACTTATCCAACCTCTGGAGTTAATCATTCAAGGCGATTTTATCTGGTCTTATGGTGGGTATGAACCGAAGATTTCAATTCCATCGATTATGAATGAAATTGCAACGGAGTACGAGTTTATAGGAGTTACAGGAAAACGCTCTATTTCAACCGATATTTTAAGCTTATTACTAAATATGCATGACTATAATCATCAAAATGGTACTCATCGAGAATTATTTGAGATCGAACAAGTGCAAGTAAAGCAGTTTATTGATGAAGGGTTACATTCTCATGCCTACCTGTCACAACCGAGAAAACAACCAACATTTCGTGACATTTTGCAAAATCCTGGTCAGCTTGCAATGCCGAAAGTTTTAGAGGCGCATCTAGAAAACTTTTTTCCGTTCATGGGATTGATGCATGGGGAAAATAAACTATTGAGTCTTAAGGAATGTCATTTTTATCTTCCAGAAGCAGAAGATCGGTCTCGCGTATTTGTATTGATGTATATGAAGGCATATTCTCCAATCGCACACTTGATTAAAGGTAATCTATTGAAGTTGATTGATATAGTTGTAGATCAAGATGCCAAGATTTTGAGTAAAATTTATGCTGATACACCACAACGAATAAAATTGAACAATGAAGTGGGAATAGATTGGGTACGGCGCAATTTTAAGACTTTTCCCACAGTTACTGAACCTAATTTATCTCGGTAGTTGCCAACTACAGAACTCAACTAACAGAACACAACTAAGTAGACTTGTCCGAAAATAAGTAACACTAGATGAGTCAAAAGGAAGAGGCTTTGCAATTGAATAAATATTTAAGTAGTAAAGTTTTACCTATTTTAAGAATTTCTCAACGTAGCCATGTACATACTTGAGTAAAATGTTCCTTGAGCTATAAAATCATTTCTCATTCTGGTTTTTTGTTCCGTTACTTGTAGCTAGCCTAAGAGATAATTTGTCGGTTTGCTTAGTATTTGTCGGTTTGCTTAGTATTTGTCAGTTCGTTTAATTGCGTCCCGCACTTGATACAAAAATTGTGATTAGGCAGATTTTTGTGACCGCAATTGGGACAAAAATGATAATTGCGAACCGTATTAGTAGATGCGATCGCACTATTTTCCTTGAAAGGAACCACATTTTCAAGATCTTTGCTACCCACCGAGGATTTCGCCACTTTGGCAATAGCATCAACCGCAAAATCGATATCAGTCCGCGAAACATCTAAATGAGTGACTGCTCGAATTGAGTTGCCAACGGCTCCCATTTTTACCCCATGCTCTTGCAGGAGATTAAGAAACATGACTTTGTCGAGTCCTAATCTCGAAACATCAAAAAAAATAATGTTGGTCTCTGGCTTTGTGTCTTTAACTGTAATTCCTTCGATTTCACTCAGTCGTCGAGCCAGATAAGTTGCGTTGTCGTGGTCTTCTTGTAAACGTTCAACATGATGGTCAAGGGCATAGAGACAACCTGCTGCAACAATGCCAGCTTGACGCATTGCACCACCAAAAACGTGTTTATATCGACGGGCTTCAGAGATGAACTCCTTTGTACCCGCAAGAACAGCACCGATTGGCGCGCCCAGTCCTTTGGTAAAGTCAATCCAGACAGAATCTGCACAAGCAGCAAAATCCTTAGCTGTCGTTTGAGATGCCACAACTGCATTTAAAAGTCGCGCCCCGTCCATGTGGGTGACTAAACCTTGTTGACGGGAGAACTCACAAACCTCACGTAGTTCATCGAGACGCCAAACCGAACCTCCTCCAAAATTGTGGGTTTGCTCAACACACAATAAGCGTGGAGTTGCAGAATAAAGGTAAGGAGCAGTCGCCACCCTTTCCAGCGATCGCTCAAGATCGTTGACTGTAAAAATTCCTCGCTCGCTGGAAATCGGTTCCATCAAGACACCAGAAGTCATTGCTGCCCCCCCCGATTCGGCTCGAATAATGTGTGCCATTTCTTCTGCCAGCACCACATCAGCAGGACGAGTATGGGTTTTGATTGACACAAAGTTGCAAATGGTTCCACAGGCAAAAAAAATAGCGTCTTCTTTACCTAATAAGTCTGCAACCCTTTCTAGTAATTGGTTAACGGTGGGATCTTCTCCCTTTTGCTCGTCTCCCACTTCAGCACTAGCGATCGCCTGTCTCATCGCGTGTGTCGGCTTTGTTTCGGTATCGCTTGTCAGCAAAATCATCTCTCACTCCTGGAGGTAGGTAAGTAGGTAGGCGTAAATTAAGTGTAAAACTGAAAGCTTGATAAAATCTAGTAGTAGTCTGCCAATTTTGAAATGATGGATGCTCAAAAAAGTTCGAAATTCGGAGTTCGGAGTTCGGAGTCAGAAGATTTACCCCTCAATTCAAACTTGTTAGAGTAGTAGTTATCTT
>JASJDX010000398.1 GCA_030064975.1 Pleurocapsa sp. MO_192.B19 | reverse complement strand
AGTTTTATATCTACATATATAGTTTTTTTGCTAGCATTAAGACGCTTCAAAGTACTGAGGATATATCCCTCGATTTTTCCAGGAAAAAGAGACTTAAAAATTTGATTACCAAATTTTTCTAATATGAAATCACATTTCCAACCTGTTTTTGGATCTAAGAAACCCAGCTCTTCCAACCTTCTTATTTGATTTTCTTTATTTCTAAATTTCTTTTGTAGTTCCTTTAAAGATTTTAGAGGAAGTAATTTAAATATAGCGATAAAATCTTCGTTAGTATAAGGAAAATTTATAATTTCTGTATATTCCGCTTCTTGAGGGCTTAATACTCTGACTTGAAATCTATTGTCATCTCTCTTTTCAAGAAGTAACTCGAAGCTGAGCGGTATAGTTTCAGTATTGTTTGATTCAGGTAAAGTCTTTGGACTAGCTATAATATTTTCTTCTATTTGAGTAGTAATCTCTTCCGATTTTTTATTCGGTAATGTACTTGATTTTCGATTTTCTTCATTACTATCAGTTAGCTTTATAAATTCTTCTTTAAACTTCAAATATATAGGATCGTCAGAGCCTTTAACTGTTTTTATAAACTCTAGTTTACCTTTTATAACTTGAGTAAAAGATGGAGAAGGCGACCAAGGATTTCGCTTTTTTGTGTCGTATTTTTCATCAAAATGTTCTTGCGCTTTTGTTAAACCGAACTTCTTCCAAGCGTAAAACATTGCCCTAATTTGGCGTACATAGGAACGTCTAACATTGAGATGACCAGAATTGATGACGATTCCAGTAACTTCTTGACGACATGAAGAATCTTGCAATCTAACTTTTTTAAAGTTTATCTTGAAACCATTTTTTTTAATAATGTAAAACAGTGAATCACCTATTTTTAAGTGTTCTCGAGAACGATAATTTACTATTTGTGGAGGAAAACCTGAAGTTAGAGCTGTTGAAAACGTCAGGTCATCTGCATATCTTGAATAATTGCATCGAAAATCGTAGGCAAATCTAGTCAATTCATTATCTAAATTTCTACATATCATATTAGATATGATAGGCGAAGTTGGTGCACCTTGTGGTAGCTCGTTATTAAAACAGCATATCTGAGCTAATATTGTTGCTACTTTAGGAGGTAAACCATATGGATTTGCTATAAACATTCCACGTACTCTACCAAAGTTTATAGAGGGAAAAAAATTTAGCAAGTCAATATTAAATAAGTATTCTGATTTGTAAAATTTATTACAATGTATAGTTGCGTTAGTAACAATGTTTTTCTCTTTTACAAATCCATGTACTACTGAATCTACAGGCTGATATACATACTGAAGTACTTGGTTTAGATTTTTTTGTATCAATTTTATGGCAGATACTGGAGCAGATATCTGGCGAAATCCTACAGATTTTTTTTGAATATAAAATGTTCTATATTTTTTTTCAGGCTTTAATTCATATAAGTGATACCTTAACTGATGAACGGTTATTTTTTTGTGATTATTACGAACTGCTAATATATTAAGAAGGTCAACAATGTCACCGATAGACTTAAGCTCGAAAAATCTATTTATAACTTCGCTATTAGGATTATAAATCATAATAAAAGCACCTACAGGTAAACCTGGTAGATTAAAACATTAAGTAACTCCGCATAAATAAAAGTCAAACAAATTGACCCTATTGTGATGCATATTAATACATCGATAGTCGCTATTAAGGACCGTTAATCGAGATTTGCTTGTGTTATTAAGTGAAACTACTTTAGATAAAGAAAGGTACATTCTCCCTCTTTACTGAATAAACCTAGTACTAAGGCGCGTAAACGCCTTGCCAGGTAATTATCAGCCTATATAGCTAACTTTGAAGTTAGCTTGTTGCGGTATCAACAACAAGTTCGTTACACCTGCAGGTGCTATAGGATTGTAGCATTTATAAAATGATGAGCGAAATATCTTCAACGCGATCGCGCTTGTCGCTTTTATCTTCTCAAACAAGCAACTGTCATTCATCAGAAAGCAAAGTTATATTGGTTAAGCGGTATTTAAGAAGAAATTAACCTGTATTCTAAATGTATATCTATATCACAGCCGAAATTAATAGCTAATGACTTCTAGTTTATAATTCTCTTATCTAAGCTAAAACCCAGAAAGCAGTTGACTACCGACCAAAGTTGACAACTGCTCTCAGAAAGTAAATCCCGCTTTCTCTGTCGATAGAGATGGCGGAACTATCGTATTGAAAATACATACACTCATGATAACAGAAAATCTTCAACGTGTAACCGCACAATCTCCCTGCCCTCACTGCGGAAAAGATCACTGGTGCTATTCCATAGGCGAACTTTCAGTTTGCGAACGAGAACATCCTCCTGCTGATGGTTGGCGTAAAACCAGTAAATGCGCCAAAAACCAAAAATATTATTATGCCCCTATAGAACAGCAGCAAAAAGCTATCAGACCAGCCCAAAAAAGAATTTGGGAATATCCAGACCGCGAGGGTAATCCCTTGGTTCGCATTATCCGTATCGATGATGGTAAGGGAGGCAAGCCCAAACGCTGGCAAGAACATTGGAACGGCAAAGCCTGGGTCAAAGGGTTAAAAGGTGTTAAGCGAGAAGATATTCCTGTATATCGTTACGCAGAAATTAAAGAAGCGATCGCCGAGGGGAAAACCGTCTTTATTGTCGAGGGAGAGTCTTGTGCTGATGCTATGTGGTCGATCGGCTTACCAGCTACTACTAACATTGGCGGTTCTGGTAAATGGCAACCGTCGGATACAGCAGATTTAGTAGGCATGGCAAGAACAGTCCTCTGTCCCGACAGGGATAAACCAGGAATGAAGCACATGGAAGCCATTGCCGAAGAATTTCCCGATGCTCAGTGGTTGTATGCCTTCCCTTATTCTCCTCTCTGGAAAAAGTTACCCAAATCCCAAGGAGTTGATGTAGCTGACTGGATCGCTGATTATCAATTATCCGCCAAGCGAGTTATTTATCATGTTGGGGCAAAGGGAAATACAATTCAGAAAGAAGTATCAAAAGATATAACCTTTGCCCAAATGTGCGCCCAATTTGACGAAATCAACGCTATCCCCTGCCCTGGCGAACGCAAGTGGATGTTATACAAGTTAGCCAGAGAACACAAAGTATCCGTGGCACAAATCATGGATGCCTATGAAGCTGCCCTGACCAATCAACCTATCTTTGATGGGGTAGGAGTCAGAGATCTCTTAGCAAAAACTCCCGAACGTTTTGACTGGTTGGTAGCTGCCTTAATGCCCATGGCAACCACTGCCCTACTCTATGCCGAAGCGGGAACGGGAAAAACTCTATTGGTTAACAGCATCATTAAAGCCGTAGCTGGCGGTGAAGATTGGAATGGCTACCCCACCAAACACGGCAAAGTCCTCTACATCCAAACCGACGAACCAGAAATCAACACCGCTCACAATCTCAAGGAAGCGGGATTTGAATCTGTTCCCAACGAAAACCTCACCATTTATTTCAAGTGGCAATTTAGCCAAATGGCGAAGTTAAAGGAAACCATTGAAAAGGAACAGCCCAAATTAGTGGTGATTGACAGTTTGACTAGCTGTAACCGCAACACTGCCGTAGAAGAAAAAAATGTCGAGTATGCTCGTACCCTTTACGAACTGCGGGACATTGCCATGGAAACTGGCTGTGCGGTTATCGTCCTCCACCACGAAAATAAGAATGGACAGGTGAGGGGAACGACGGCAATTAAAGCTAATGTGTCCGAGGTGTGGCATCTCAAACGCTGCGACAAGCTCTCTTCTACTCAAAGGTTGCTAGAGGTTGAAAAATCCCGCGCTGGCTGTAATGGCACGAGACAATTGCAGTTAGACACCTACGACCTCAGTTGGCAAGACCAGGGTGAATACGACCCCCGTAGTAAGGAAGGACAAACATCATCCCTGTCCACTGGCGCGAGATTGCTAGCCCATTTACAAGAGCGTCCTGGGGTAATATTTGAACCCAGTGAATTAGTTCATGAGTTGGGGAAAAGTCGCGATGCTATCCGCAAAGCCCTAGCCAGACTGCATAAATCGGGTTTAATCGAATGCGAATCGAAAGTAAAACCAATTGAAAAAGGTAACGCCGTTAGATATAAGGTTTATTATTACCCCCAGATGTCCGCTGTGGTTGAAACTACTGCTAAATCTGAACCAGAGACAACGGACACCCAACCAAATAATAATTCAACCCCCAATAGTAAATCTGAGTCTGTCCAGAGTGTAGAAGGTAACAATAACAAGGATTCCAATTACAACGGACAAGAAGAACCAAAAAATTCATCTTTAAATTCAACTGATAAAGAAACAGTTAGTGAATCGGAAACATCCGTCTTTGAAATTGGTTCTCGTGTTGCCAATAACGACCCAGAGAAAACATCATACAATTGGCACGGTACGATAGTTGGTTTCAGTCAAGGTGGTGCAGATGTTTGTTGGGACGAGCGCAAAGGAATGCGAGGCGGTCAGGTTCTGTGGCATCGCTTAACTGAGTTAAGACTGTTGTAATAACCTAAAAATAAATTGGTTATGCCAAATGAGGTGTATTTCTTCTCTAAACTGTCCAACGTTCATCAAATCTTTGTTATATCTAGGTTTGCTAGGATGGACAGTGGTACAAACCCAAATTTAATCTCAACAGTAAACTAGGAGGTGTCCAGTCAGATAAAGTCAATCGGGATAAGGATTTGAGCCATAACGGTCACGGCGACCTAAAACTCACCCCTTAATTTCATCTTGCGACTGTTGTAGATTAGGGAAAATTAAACTAGGGTTAAATTACTCGGTTGAATTCGTCTAAGATTTTAGATATATAGTATTGTTTTCCCCAACCAACTTTTTTCCCTATGGACGACTTACCCAGAATCCTCTATGAACTAGATGGTAAATATCCTTACATTAACCAGACCATAGTAGATGAACCTGGTCTATATATTGAGATGGATACTAAAACTATCTATAACTCTTTTACTGCTGAAGGTGAGCCTGAACTTGTATATCGTTGGGTTTTGGATAAGCAGGTGGAATTATTTCGTGAAGGAGTAGAAGTAGCTGTATTTAACCGATACGATCTTGAGGATGGTTATGTTCAAGTTACCTTTGGTGCTAAGTTTCCAGAGGAAGATAAGGCTGCGTAAATATGGATTTTGGAAAAACGGCGAATGTCAAAAGTCAGCGTTGAAGAAGCTGCTCGCAACCTCAAAGCTCTTTTAGATCGGGTAGCAGCAGGAGAAGAAGTAATTCTAGTCGATCAAGACAAACCAGTAGCTCGTTTAGTCCCGCCATCGACTGAGGAGGATTTGTTAGCCGATATGAAACAATTTCGCGAATCTCTAACTGTTACTGGTGAGCCTTTGAGTCAAACAGTAATTAAAGCACGTCAACACAGTTAGCAGTTATCAGTCATCAGTCATCAGTTGGTATTTGTATCTTTTCTTACTTTAGATGCACTCCATTTAGCTTGTACTAGCTCGAATAACATACGTTTAGTGACTGCTGATGATGCTTTGGCTCGAATTGCTGAAGCTTTAGGTATCGAAGTTCAGTTACTTGCAATCGCTTGATAAATAAGTAGAATTATTTCGTAAACGTATAGAAGTAGCTGTCTCAAAGTGCAAGTTCGGCACTAAAACTCAACTCAGAGCAATTAATGACTTTGGTAGAAATAATAGAAGCTAATTCTTTACTCCTTTAGCTCTAATTAAAATTAATGAAGAACTACAGAATCATAACATTGGGAGCATCAGGCTCGGGAAAAACTGTATTATTATCTAGTATGTTTAGATCTCTAGGTATTCAATCAGATCATGGTTTTTACCTCCAGGTGAAGGGTTTTAAACAGCAAAGACGACTTAATGCCATCTATACAGAAATTATTACTGGAGATACGTGGCCTAGAGGAACTAGATTTAGTGAAATATCCGAGTGGAATTTTATATGTCGCGTTAAGAATTCTTCTGAACTCGAAGATTATTCGGTATGTGAATTTTCTTACTTTGATTATTCTG
>JASJDX010000397.1 GCA_030064975.1 Pleurocapsa sp. MO_192.B19 | reverse complement strand
CAGATAGTTGATTGCTTCTGTGGTAATTATCTCTCCAGGCATTAATAGAGGAATTCCTGGAGGATAGGGACAGATTAACTCAGCACAAATGCGATCGCTTGCTTGGCTGATAGGAACAGTTTCAGTGGGGGCGAAATAGGCATCTCTAGGGGCAAAAGATGAGAGATGTCCTAAAGGATAACGCTGAGTCCTGCGGACTTGCTTCGCAAACGCATAAGACATCACGGCTGAGGGGATTACAGGAAGCTTTAGCTGGGTACTAGATTTAGATCTGGTTGATGAAGAAAGGGTTTGACAAGCTTGGATCAGTTTTTGGATATCTTCTGTAGTGTTGCCAAGGGAAATGATAAAAGTTAGGTGCTGTAATAAGGGAAGTTCACAAGTTACTCCTAGCTTATGATGTAGTATTTCGTCTGCTTCAAAACCAGTTATACCTAATTTGGATACGTTGATGGTTAAGCGGGTGGGATCGAAGTGTTGGCAGCCAGGTTGTATTTTTGGCTGAAGTATAGATATGTTGGGTATTTCTGCTAGCCTATTTCTGGCTTCTGTGGCTAATGCTATGGTTTTATTCATTAATTCTTTACCCTTGCTTGCCATTTGTTGTCTGGCGGCATCTAAAGAGGCAAGGAGAAGATAATTAGGGCTAGTAGACTGAACTAATTGTAAGGCTTTACTAATACGGCGATCGCTAACTCGGTTGTCCTGAATGTGTAGCATGGATGCTTGAGTCATAGCACTCAAGACTTTATGGGTAGACTGTACGGTTAAATCTGCCCCTACACTCATCGCCGAAGGTGGTAAATCATGATGAAAAGCAAAGTGTGCGCCGTGGGCTTCGTCTACCAACAGGGGAATATTATATTGATGAGTAATTTCGGCGATCGCTTTTAAATCGCAACATACTCCCTGGTAGGTTGGGTGCAACATCATTACCGCCTTGGTATCGGGATGTTCTTTTAGGGTTTGTTTTAATGCTTCTGGAGTTACGTTATGAGCTAATCCTTCATCGGCATCGTATTGTGGATTGATAAATATAGGTATTGCCCCAGAAAGAACTAAACCTGCGATCGCCGATTGATGAATATTTCTGGGTAAAATTATTTTATCCCCCGTACCACAGGTGGCTAAAATTGCTGCTGTGATGCCACAGGTTGAACCATTAATTAAAAACCAAGTTTGTGCTGCCCCAAAAGTTGCTGCGGCTAGTTTTTGTGAGGCTTCAATAACTCCTTCGGGGGCAAATAAGTTATCTAGTTCTGGTAATTCTGGTAAATCCGCTTGAAAAACCTCTTTGCCAATTAAATGTTTGATCTTACTGTTGATTCCTTGTCCTTGTTTGTGCCCAGGTGCATAAAAAGCTGCATGAGATTTTTGGGCAGACTGTTGTAGAGCGTTTAATAATGGCGTGTCTATCAAAGAAGAATCTAAAAACATAAATCAAGAATTTGGCAACAGCAACAAGGAATTAAAAAGAAATGTAATAGACTACAAAGATTTTTGCTTGATTGACAATCAAACTATTAAAAATGTTTAATCGTAACTTTATACAGGCTGCTTTTTTTATAAAGATTAAGTAAAACCCAAGTTTTTTGATCGCTTTCTCAGTAATTATTCTGATATTCTTTGAAATAATCAAATCAATAATAAAAAGGTTTATTAAAGTGTATTTATTAGACAATTACTATAGTAATCGTATGGATAATCATAAAAAAAAATTCTAATTGTAGATGATGATTTAGCATTACAGCATCTAATAGATAGATTTTTTACATATAATAATTATCTTACTGAAACTGCTTCAAATTGTAACATCGCCAGACAAAAGTTTAGAAGTTTTCAGCCAGATTTGGTAATTTTAGATGTAAATCTACCTGATGACACAGGATTAAGTCTCTGTGAAGAAATGCGTAAAACTGATGTCATGATTGTCATGTTAAGCTCCATGACAGATAGTAAATACATATTAGAAGCATTTGCTAAAGGTGCAGATGACTACGTTACTAAACCGTTTGATTTACAAATTCTTAAAGCTCGAATTGAGGCTTTATTTAGAAGAAGTGGTAATAATATTAGTTCTTCTCCTGGTTCTAGTAGTTCCATCATTTTAGATAATCTCAAGATTAATTTTTATCGTCGCGAAGTCATTTTAAATGATCGCACTATCCCTTTGACTGCATTAGAATTTGATTTATTGTATTTCCTGGCTAATAATCCTAATCGTGTCTGGGATCGAGCGGAATTAATTGCTGCAATTTGGAACAAAGACGACTATGACGGAGATGATCGTAAAGTAGATATCCACATTGGTCGGATTCGTAAGAAAATTGGTGATTTTGATGGAGAATTCATCAAAACCGTTTGGGGCAGGGGATATATGTTTGAGTTATCTAGTTCTAATACAGTAAAATTGGCAGACTGAACCTAAAAGTCTATAAAGTCTATACAAGCCGTCATGTTAAGAGCAGGAATCGTCGGATTACCTAATGTAGGTAAATCTACTATGTTTAACGCTTTAGTTGCCAATGCTAAGGCAGATGCCGCTAATTTTCCTTTTTGTACCATTGAACCGAATGTCGGGGTAGTATCCGTACCAGATGCTCGCCTAGAAGTACTCTCTAAACTCTCTAATTCCCAAAAAATTGTGCCAACACGGATCGAGTTTGTTGATATTGCAGGGTTAGTTAAAGGTGCTAGTAAGGGAGAAGGGTTAGGTAATCAATTTTTGGCTAATATCCGTGAGGTTGATGCCATTGTTCATATGGTACGTTGCTTTGATAATGACGATATTATTCATGTTGCAGGATCGATAGATCCTGTGCGGGATATTGAAATAATTAATTTGGAGTTGGTTTTAGCCGACTTAGCTCAGGTAGAAAAACGGATCGCTAAGGTACGTAAACAGGCAAAAAATGATAAAAATGCGCAGACAGAAGTTGAATTACTAGAGAGAATTAGCTCAGTTTTAAACGATGGTAAATCTGTCCGCAGTATGGGTTTATTAGAGGAAGAATTATTAATTATTAAACAGCTAGGATTATTGACAGGAAAACCCATAATCTATGCTACCAATGTTTCTGAAGATGATTTAGCGACTGGCAACGAATGGGTAGAAGAAGTCAAAAAGTTTGCTAGTAGTGATGATGCCAAAATTGTAGTAGTTTCTGCTCAGGTAGAATCAGAATTAGTTGAACTTTCTGCAGACGAAACCAAAGATTTTCTCGAAGCGTTGGGAGTGGAAGAAGGAGGCTTGAAATCTCTAATTAGAGCTACCTATGATCTTTTAGGTTTGCGCACCTATCTCACTACAGGAGAACAAGAAACCCGTGCTTGGACAATTATTGCAGGAATGAAAGCACCCCAAGCCGCTGCAGTAATTCATACGGATTTTGAAAAGAAATTTATTAAAGCTGAAACTATTAGCTATCAAGATTTAGTGACAACAGGTTCTAAAAATGCAGCTAAAGAAAAAGGTTTACTGCGCCTAGAAGGCAAAGATTATATTGTCCAAGAAGGAGATGTAATTGAATTCCGTACTGGAGCTTAATGATCTTCTTGGTAAAAGGTAAAAGTAAAAAGGTTTATTTCTGGTTCATTTAAGCAGTTTATACTGCTACTCGAAGTAGTGGAGATCAATGCTAGTGTATTAGAATACAAGAATATGCCTAAAGATAAAGATTGTATTGCGAAAATGGAATAACATAGATGTTTGGTTTTAAAGTACAGGTGATTACTATTTAGGATTCACTTATATGAATAACATTCTGGCAATTCTTATTTCTTTAATAGTTACTACTATTAGTTTATTGATTATTTCCAAACTACCCACAGGAGTAGAAATAGATAATGTCAAGAAAGGTTTTGTTTCAGCCATTGTCTTTGGTGTTCTCAATGCAGTGTTACATCCTATTTTGTCTTTTCTTACCCTACCGATTAATTTTCTTACCTTTGGTTTGTTCTCTCTAATTGTTAATGGGTTTATTTTTGGACTTGCAGCCTTACTGGTACAAGGCTTTAGACTACGTTGGGGACTTTGGAGTGCTTTAATCGGTGCATTTGCTCTGAGCATTATTAACTCCATCATTTATAAAGTTCTTCCTTTCACTGTGGGTTAACATCGATTTGCTTGAAGAACATCAACAATAACTAATTAAAATCAAATTAAAATCAAAAAAGCGATCGCTTGACAATGCGATCGCTTTTTTGATTTTAAAATCATAATTTTATTTTTTTCGCTATTTTCAGATAGTTTCAGGGAATTTTATAATTGTAAACACCGATCGCAGATCGATAGCTAGTAGTAATGAACAATGAATAATTAATAATTCAGGATAAGCTTATGACTGCTCCCGACGATAAAGAAAGAGAATTAAAACTCCGCGAAGCCGAACTTAAAGCAAAAGAGAGAGAGTTAAAATTACGAGAATTGGAAACAGAAATATACCAAGAACAAAAAAGAGTGGGTATTAATTCTCCAGAACCTCCTTTATATCGTACAAAAAAACATCAAAAATCTGACACCTCGATTCAAAAGTTTGGTAAAAAAATTGTTAAATTTGCCAAATTTACAGGTTTTGTTGTGGTTGGTATTGCCTTTATTAGAGTCGGTTTTTTCGTGGGAATGTGGATTACTTATATCGGCTTGGCCAGCATCATTGCTTTTATTGGCTATCAGATATTTCTGAAAGATGATTAAATACAATTTTTAGTTTTGAGTCAGAAATAGAGTGAACTAAAGAGCAAGAAAGCCAGGCGATCGCCAATTTTTTTGCTTCCTATATTCTTAATTTAGAACAAATATTAGTATTACAATCAGCTTACGAGTAATCGGGTTACTGTTTACTAGCATGACTTTAAATATTTTTGGAGCAATATTATTAGGTATTAGTTTGGTACTCCCATTCCACTTAATGATTACTTAGCTAAACTACATTTTTTGGCTATATTTCTCATTTTTTCTTGGCGCTAATTTTGTGGCGAAATAGGAATAGCTCTACAAGCGAGATATATTCATCGTCAGTTTCTAGATTTGACAAAAAAATAATTTATTAAAATTAAATATTTGCTTATTTGCTCTAGATAGCAACAGAACAAAAACTTTTAGTCTATGCTTTAATAATACGCTACTCTTCTATTATGTTTAACTTGGATTGATCTTACTTTGATGTAATAAATCTAATGCTATTTATCTATTTGTTTATTTGTAAAATAGATTACAAAGACCTTAATATTTAATGTTTGTCAAACGAATATCGTTTATTTTTTACATTAATAAATGATTAGCATTATTTACAAACACTATATTTTCTTTCATTAAGCATAAATACTTATATTAATATTTTTCTTAAAATAAGCACATCTGAGTTTTAACATTTGAGAGACATTTTTTCCCTGGCACTGTATACCAAGAATTTTGATTATTGAACCAATTTGTTGAATTATTAATAGGTTTTTTTACTTATTGAACAAGTGTAATACTCTCAAATTTTCGATTATTTAGTATGATTTTCAGTGTTTTTTTGACTTTTTGTACACATAACTTTACAAATATTATATTGTTACTAGAATGTCACTTTTTCTAGTTTATATTCATGAAAATGATGAGTTAAGGAACAAATAAATATTGATGAACAGCAACAAACGTGCTAATAGACTAACCATGGTTGATAGGCATTACAAATTACGTCAGCTTTCAGCTAAGGTTAACAAATCCGTGATTCAGTTCCCGCGAAAAACTAAACCCTCAGAGAAGATCGCTCAAGAACAAAACAAAGCAGCTTAATTGTTTCCATGACTTTGTTGACAAAATAACGCCGATTTAACAAAGTCATATCCCCAGAAAAAAATCTCTAACCAAGCAATCGAATTAATCATTAATTCGCCTCCTCGTTTATATTTCGTCAACACGATCAATTAAGGAACAAATATTGATGAACAGCAACAAACGTGCTAATAGACTAACCATGGTTGATAGGCATTACAAATTACGTCAGCTTTCAGCTAAGGTTAACAAATCCGTGATTCAGTTCCC
>JASJDX010000396.1 GCA_030064975.1 Pleurocapsa sp. MO_192.B19 | reverse complement strand
GGTGCGAAGAATCATCACATTCGACATTTTTCTCTCTTTGTATTGCAGTTAATTACTATTAGATTGCTTTCGCCAACAAAGTCAATGCATTCGCGAACTTTTCCTTTTTTTGTCCAAAGTCCAAAACTTAAGGAAATCAGAAAAAAGTCAATCGAACTATGAAATCGTGTGAAACTTAAGCTTGACAAGCAACCAGTGCGATTCACTTTTTCGATGAGTAAGAGCAAAAAACTGAACCGAGACCATGCCAAGAAAACGATGGCGCCCAATGGTGGAAGATGAAGTAATAGCAAATCAACTAGAAGCATTATTAACACCAGCAATTACTAATCAAGAAAATTATTATCGTCAACTAGGACTAAGAGACAGAATTCTGAATTTACCCCTGATGGTGGCTGCCGTTTTAACTTTACTTTGGAGAGATGTACCTGGAGTTACAGAGTTAACTAGACTATTAGCAAGGGAAGGAGTTTTGTGGTGTAACCCTACTCAAATTAGCCGTACCGCGCAGTATCTAATCGATTTCTCACATTTCCTGCCGAATTATTCGAGAGAGTATTTAAGAATTTATTGCCCAGTTTAAAATCATCTTGGTTGAAAAGAAAACGCCGACCATTACCTGAGAGCGTCCAATATACACTGTCCAAGTTCGATAAAATTTGGATAGTAGATAGCTCAGTATTGGAAGCATTATTTAAAAAACTAAAAAGTTTAGAAGATGCCCCAAAAGGACAGTTAGCGGGCAAAATCGGAGTGGTAATTGATTTGGTAACCCGATTGCCTGTGGAAATATGGTTTAAGGAAAATCCGAGAACCAATGATACCAAATTAGAAGAAGAGATTTTGAATGTAGTTACAAAAAATACTTTGTTGTTGTTAGATAGAGGATTCTATCATTTTAGTTTTTGGCAGCAATTAATTGGGAAAAAAATTCATTTTATTAGTCGTCTTAAAAAAGGTGCATCTCTAAAAGTAGAAAAGATATTTACAGATAGCTATTCGATTCGCGATTGCGCTCCGCGCACTGCCATAAATGGCAATCGCAAGCGTGCGACTTGGCTCTGGTACGAAACGAACTCCTTATATCACAGTCCGTTTAATTGAAGTCCGCTCTAAAAATGCTTGGCATTCTTATGTTACTTCGGTTCTTGAACCAGAGATTTTACCACCCTATGTCGTTGCCGATTTGTATCGAAAACGTTGGCGAATCGAACAGGCTTTTAATACTGTAAAAAGATTACGCTTGTTTAAGTTATTTATGGACTGGTTCAATTAACGGAATTAAATTACAGATTTGGGCAACATGGTTATTCTATGGAGTTTTAATGGATTTAGGCGATGCTATAGCCAATGAATTAGCATTACCTATTGACCGTATTTCTTTAGAGATGATTTATCGTGGGTTATATCATTTTTCTGTTGCTCGTCAAAAAGGTTTAACTGATAATCCTATTCAATATTTTGCAGCTAAAGAAAATCAAGATTTAGGAATAGTGAAATCGATACGAAAACCTCTTGTTCGATTAATTATTGCTCCGTTTCCTGAACGACAGAAAAATTCACCCGATTTCTTCTTTGAGCCAAATTCTCAAACCCTCTTGACAACTGCTATTCAAGCTTAACTTGTGACCAATGGGCTCTGCCAGTGCGCGGAGCGCAATCGCAGGTTTGTCTACTATTTCAGTCGAGACTTAAAGTTATTTATAGGTTTTTGCTTCGATTTTATTTTGTATTGACTTGGGAACAGCAGAAAAGAAATCTAAACGTCTGGTCTAAAATCATCAGAGCGATCTACGCTACCGAGCCAGTCGCGGTTAAGCTGCCAACTTACCCAGTTAGGAATGCCAGTTTTACAGTTATAGGATAGGGTGTATTGGGGTCTTTCTAGTAGATAGTTATTAGTATCTTTGAGGTTAGCATTACTGGGGTTGCCGTATTTGAGATTGACATTGCCAGAGGCGATTGCGGAGCTAGCCTTCGGCATCGCTTTATTCGGGGTAGTAGTTTTCTTCCCTCTAGCCAATGACTCACAAGCAAGACCGTTGCCATCGCGATCGAGTTTGTATCGGTCATCGGGAAAAGCATCTAGTACCCTTTGGGCTTCTTCCTGTGTAGCAAAATCACTACAATTACAATCAGATGAAGTACAGGTAGGTAAGTCACTTGTACTTATGTCAGTAGAACAGCCCGTGAGAAGCAGGATAAGAATAAGTATTAATCTAAAAATATAAATTGTCATTAACCGTGATGTGAGAATTACTTCTCAATTGTCACTTTTAATCTCACTAGAAATGAAATAAATCAGCATGACCATTACCTGCTCCCGACTTCTGGAAAAACATTCTCAAGCCTGGCATCAAGCTACAGTGCATCCATTTCTGACCCAGTGCCAGTTAGGAACGATACAGCCTAAGCAATTTAACACCTGGCTGGTGCAGGACTACCTGTTTGTCATTGAATTTACTCGGTTTGTAGCACGAATCTTAGCCAATGCCCCAACCCATCATTTCGACATCCTGTTAAGTGGTTTGAATGCCCTATCTGATGAACTTATTTGGTTTAAAGTCAAAGCAGAAGAGCGACAGCTTAACCTATCAGCCGAGCCACAACCAACCTGTAGTCAATACTGTGAATATCTGGAATTGGTAGCGTCCATGCCTTATGCGGTTCAAGTGACTGCTTTGTGGGCGCTCGAACTAGCTTACAATCAAGGTTGGCAATTACCAGGCACTATGCCAGAACCCTATGCAGAGTTTGCCAATCGCTGGGGCAATCAGGATTTTACCGAATACGTAAAACTCTTAGAACAACTAGCCGATGAAGCTTTGTCAACGGCAGATGAAACGATACAAGTGAGAGCGGAATCGGCTTTTTTAAAGATTGCCAGTCTCGAAAAAGACTTTTGGTCGATGGCAATGGCAAATATCTAGGGTATTGGCAATGGCAGTAGTCTTACTTTTCCCCAATCGAGTTAAGAAATAAAACTAATACAGTTTCAAAGAGATAGTAGAGTCAATTTGATAGATAATAATGTACATCAAAAGGTCCTAAATTGTTATACAGCAAAGGATAACTGTCTAACAATTTGCTTGTTTGTTTACCAATACATATACACATATTCATAAATTATCGCTATACTTCTGTATAACATAATGTTGTACAGTTATTAAACAATGAAGTCAAAAGCAATAGGCTTGAGAATTCCGCCTCAGCTTTGGAAACAAGTGAGCAATTACGGAGCTGAAAATTTTCCTAAGTCTGATGATGGAAAAGACTTTGATATTACAGCTACTCTATTAGAACTAATAGGGAAAGGATTAGGCAACGATAGTGTTGAACAAACTGACATACAAACTGTAGAACAGATTGTTAAAAATATTGTTGATCAAAATGCTCAAGAGATTGACGAACAAAGCATCAAACATCTTGTTATACAAACTGTTAAACAACAATTTGACAATCTGCTAAACATATTAGAAAACAAGGTTACAGAGCAATTGAACGACTTTGCAGTAAGGCGTGCAGATATAGAACAAAAAAATAAAACTGCGATCGCTAATCAGATAACTAGTCTTAAAAAAGAGCTTAATGAAACTATTGACCAAAAATTTGCCAGCTTAGTTTCAGATTTTGAGACTGGACAAGATTATGATATTTCTACTATTACCAAAGTAAATAAGAAGACTTTAGCTCCTGTTGTTGATGACAAGGAAGAATTACCAACTCAGATAGATAAATCTTCTCTAGAACCGATATTTGATGATGATATTGATGATGATATTGATGTTGACTGGAATGAACTCAAAGTAGGCGAGCTAAGAAAAGTCATAACGCTCAAAGGCTTCTGACTTTTCACGGCATCTTAGAAAGGGGGCTTATGTTAGCGGATATCCTCTGCTAACATAAGCCTAGAAGGATAAATTTCGCTATAATGGCAAGAATTTGTCAATATAAGCAAGCGATAACCATGATTGTCAGTAATTATGAGGATAAATGGCTATCTAGATCTAATTTTAGGGATACAAGATTAAGTGCAAGAGCCCAACTAATCGCAGACCGTTTACGAAACAAATACGGTCAACCCCTATCAAAGATATTTAAAAATGCCAGCGAGCTGAAAAGGAATACGCGAATTTTTGGCCAATCCAAAAACATATGAGTGAGAAAATAGTGGAATCATCTCACGCTCAAACAGCCAATCAAGTGAAAAATTTATCAGTACTATTATCAATTGGAGATACAACTTTTCTCGACTATAAAAAAATCAAAATTAAAAGAGAAGAGTATGGACCAATTGGTAACGGAGAAAATGGATTAATTTTACATAGTAGCTTAGCAGTTGACCCTAATTCTGGACAACCATTAGGATTATTGTGGTCAAAACTCTGGAAAAGAGAGCATAAGGTTACAACTAAAAAAAAAGAAAAAAGAGCAAAGAATTTGAAAAAAAAGAATCTTATAAATGGGTAGAAGCACTAAAAAAAGTCCCAGAAGTATTAGAGAAAGTCTCGAGCAATAATGACCAAAAAGTCATTCATGTTTTTGACAGAGAAGGGGATATCTCCGAGGTATTTGAAGAAGTGCAAAAACAATCAAACTGCGGAGTTTTAATAAGAGCGGCGCATAACAGAAGCTTATCGGAAGAAGATTATCTCTGGAATTTTGTTCAGAAACGACCGCTTCAATTTGAGCAAGAAATTGAGTTACCTAAAAATCACCAAAGAAAGAAAAGAACAGCTACTTTAGCCGTGAAATTTTGTCCAGTTAAGTTAAAAGCTCCTCAAAGATTAAAAACAACAGATAGCTTTAATGTTTATGCTGTTTATGCTGAAGAAATTAATCCACCAGAGGGAGAAGAACCAATTTCTTGGATGTTACTAACAACTGAAATTGTGGCAACTAATTGTGATGCTTTAAGAATATTACGTTGGTATACTTATCGATGGTTAATTGAAGAATACCATAAAATTCTTAAATCAGGATGTCAGGTGGAAAGTTATCGATTAGCAGGGAATAGTATGTCAGTCCTTTTAGGATTTTTAACGGAGATTGCTGCCGATTTATTACGCATAACTTATCTGAATCGAACTCAACCAGATAGCAGTGCTGAAAGCATTTTGACCCCGATTCAAATCAAAGTTTTAACTGCGGTCTCATCTCAAAGAAAAACTAAAAATCAAGAGACTACAATCTCATGGGCTATAACAGAGATTGCCCGTTTAGGGGGATATGCGCGAGCATAGAAGAAAAACCCCGCTCGGGATTACAGTTTTATGGCGAGGATGGTTGGAATTAATGTCTTTATGTCAAGGATGGGAATTAAGAGAAAATCTCTAAATAATAAATAAGTTACTTATTGGCACTTATTAACAATACCATTATTAGTTTTTTTCAAGTGAGTTTTATTAGCGATCACTTGACTTATTGCTATTATCATTTAACCGAAAAATCTTGCCTTTGTCAGAGTTTTTGGTAACTTGCTGTCACCATCAAAAATTTTCTCTTCTACCTGGTCAAAAAATTACTTAAATTATCGTCTAAGTTGGCAGATATTACCCGCGAAACTTTTTCTATACCCAAGAGCCCGTGAAAAGTCAGCAAAGGCTTAGGTAATAAATTTCGAGAAAAACTTGGGAAATCTCCTAGAGAATCTAAAAAAGCCGAGATCGTCAAATTCTTAAACGAAACCTCAATATTCGACCTTGATTAATTATCAATTAATCTCAACAGTCCTTAACCCAATTTATAAAGAAGTTAATTTACTTAATGCTGCTGATAATTCATCTAAGTCCAGTGTTTTTGTAGCTTTATTCATATCTTTGAGTGTCTGTTCTAGTTCTCGGAAGTGCTGATTAACTTCTTTTTGAGAAGCGATTGCGCTCCGCGCACTCCTCAAGCTGATCGCAGGGTAAACGCATCTTATTTTACTTGACAAAACATTCAATTAATGTATTATCTTTCGAGACATTTAATAATAATAGAAAATCCTAAATAATAGCTCTAATTAAGTTAATTATTGATCCTAATATACAAAATGA
>JASJDX010000395.1 GCA_030064975.1 Pleurocapsa sp. MO_192.B19 | reverse complement strand
AAAGCCCGAAGTTGGTCTAAAGCCTCGCCTTTAAAGGCGAAAAGAAACAAAACATAATTCATGTCGAGAATCCTCTGACTTCAGGCAGAGGTAAAACTTTTGACTTTTGACTTTTAACTTTTGACTTGTGAAAGGATTGATTTCATTGCTTACTTATTTGCAAATTTACTGCCATGTTTTAGTAATTAATTAAGTAGTGTAATTAAGTAATACAATCAAGCTTTAAATAATTATTTAAGTATTCAATCAATTTAGTAATGTAATAATGCAGTAAATAATGCAGTAATTATGTCAACACTGTTCATGGGACAGGTTATATCGTTAGTCAATCAAAAAGGCGGGGTGTCCAAGTCCACTACCTCCGTACACCTAG
This sequence comes from Pleurocapsa sp. MO_192.B19, assembly GCA_030064975.1. Taxonomy (GTDB): domain Bacteria; phylum Cyanobacteriota; class Cyanobacteriia; order Cyanobacteriales; family Xenococcaceae; genus Waterburya. Next base: position 9,721 of record JASJDX010000395.1, on the reverse strand, counting down.
CTTATTGGCTAATCTCAAAGAAGAAACAAAAGACATTATTAATAGATGCCGACAGTCAAAAATCTAGTTCGCTGTGGGTTGAGGGAATGGAATTGGTGAAGATTCCCTGTGAAGTGATTGGTTCTCCTGACGATCTACTAGAACAGATACCAGAACTAGCAGCAGATTATGACTATGTAATTGTGGATGGACCGGCTAGTTTATCGGAAGCTACCAGAGCAATTTTATTCAGGTCAGATTTAGCCTTTATTCCCGTACAGCCTACAGGTGTAGATTTACGTTCGGCTTCTGATGCCATGCGACTTGTTAAACAGGCTCAATCAGTTAGAGGTGGATTACCCAAAGCAGTAATGTTTCTTTCTCGTGCAGTAAAGGGTACGAAGTTAAAAGATGAAGCGCGCGCTTTACTGAGTAAGAATCCAGAAGCAACTTTACTCAATACAGTAATTCATCAAAAACAGGCGATCGCCGATACTTCGGGACAATCGGCTACAGTCTGGGATTTGTCAGGAAAACCTGCTAGTGAGTCTGCATCGGAATACGAAAAATTGTTTACTGAAATGCTCAAACAACTACCATGACCAAAAAGCGTAAACCCCTCGATGACTCTCTAGCCAAAGATTTTGTATTTGGTGGAGATCAACCAGAAGAAGCAACACCGACACCAGAAGCAGAAAAAGTAACTGCCATTGAGTCAGAAGAATCACCATCTATTGCACCTATGTCAGAAAAGCCAGCCCAGAACAAGAGTAAAGAATTAAGCCTCATGGAAAAGCTACAAGTTGAAGCCAAGGAAGGAACTAAGCGTTTTACTATCGATTTGAGAGAGTCAGTACATCGTAAGTTATCGATTTTAGCCGCCAAGACGGGTAGAAGTAAAGCAGATATTATCCGAATGGTGTTGGATGATGTGTTGAAGGATGTAGAAGAGTAATTAAATGTTTAAGTAATGCAGTAAGTAACGCAGTAATATAGGATGTGGAAACACTTGAACAATACTCGGTTAATTCGCTACCTGCTGCTATTTACGCTGGCTTGGATACTCATGCAGGTGATTGCTTACTTTGAACCTGTCCTGGTAATTTTTGTTGTCGCGGCAATTCTGGCATTTTTACTCAACTATCCAGTCATTTGGGTATCCCGCTTCCTGCCCCGCTCTTTTGCAGTTATTCTCGTATTTTTGCTCGCGCTCTCCATCCTCAGCATTTTAGCGGCGACACTAGGATTAGCTATTGTTTCTCAGGTACAGCAACTGCTCGAACTTGCCCCTCAAATTCTCAATAGTGCGATTGCTCTCCTCAAAAATTTACCCTTTCTGCAAAGTAAGAACATTACTATCGATTTCAACGCTTTGGAGGCACAGTTACGCCAACAAGCCCTCAGTCTAGTTGGTGCGGGACTGACCACGATTCAAAACTTGCTGTTTAGCCTGCTTAATTTGGTCTTCATTGCCGTGGTTGCCTTCTTCATGCTGCTGGATGGTAGACCCTTGTGGAACTTTGTCCTTCGCTTCTTTCCGACACATTTACGGTCAGATTTAACGATGGCGATTTCCCAAAACTTTTTAGGCTTTTTCTGGGGTAGATTGCTACTGTCGATTTTCTTTGGAGTATCTGCATTTTTGGTATTTATTTTGCTGGGTATTCCTTATGCTTTGGCTTTGGCTACGACCGTCGGGGTGTTTGATTTGATTCCTGGCATTGGCGCAACGTTAGGCATTGGCTTAGTTTGTCTAACCCTTTTACCCCAGGGGATTTTGCTCAGTCTCAAAGTATTAATTAGCTGCATTTTACTTCAACAGATCGAGGAAAACTTGCTCATGCCCAGAATCATGCAAGGTTCACTCGACATAAATCCCGTTGTAATATTCTTCGCGTTGCTAATAGGTGCTAAAATCGCTGGATTGATCGGTGTGTTTCTGTCAATTCCAATCGCTGGAGTTTTAATTAGTCTCCTAGATGTCGAAGAAATGCGCGGTAAAAACGTTAAGTAGTCAGGACACACCTTAAGCTATCAATTCTGGCGGCGAGGACTGATAAAAGTTGGTCTGATGTGAGGTGCGTCGCTTGAGGATTAAAGAGAAAGGCGATTGGCGCAAGCCACTGCGCGGAGCGCAATCATTTATCAAGTTAGAACTTATGGGTAAAGCATAGTTTCTATAATAGAGGTAGGAAAGCCACTCCATGATAGTTAGGAGGGCAACATGAAAACTAATACTCTACACTTTGTTTCTTTTTTCTGCACCTCTTTGGCAATGGCGATCGCCTTGGTAATTGTTGGTGCGATGGGTACGGGAAAAGCACAAAATAATGTACCATTACTCGATGAATCTATCGTTAACGGCTTGTTTACACCAACATCTGCCCAAAGATTCTTTGAAGAAGGAAGGCGCAACATGGAAAGAGAAGCACAGATTTTACAAGATCCAGAACATTATTTTGGTGAAGGTATTCTTCAAATCAAGAGAGTTGACATCAAAATAATCGAAGAAAGTGGAGAAACAAAACCAATTGATAATTTTCCTGAAGATAGTCCAGTTCATGAACTGGACTGAGACATAGTCTTAAGACCAAACTACTTATTTAACTGATGGATGACTACTTCTTTTTTGACACTTTAATAAACTTAGGGATCTCTACGGTCGGTTCTCGCAGCATTTCTTCGACGACATATAAACCATCTTTCAAGATTGCCCTCACTTCAACGAAATAGCGAGGCATTTGTTCTGATTTTTCTACGCTCGGATTGTACTTGAATGGTTCAATTGGAGCAGACCAAACTACAGGAATATGATGTGGTTTGGCGAAATAAAATTGTTGTTTAGCATTTAATTTCTTAAATGTGGGCAATTGATCTCGATTGCGGTGGATGGAAATTACAGGAGAGTCATAGTGGGTAATATACTGCCAGATGCCCTTCAGCACAAACCCTTGGGGATAGTTATTGAGTTTATCTGCGTTTAGACTGAAGTTGGCGACGGAGAAAGAAAGTATTGGTTCAGCCGAGGACTGGTCAAATGTAGCAACTGGATAAAGCTTGAGAAGCATTTGTCTAGAACCATTCTTTTCAAGCGACGCTTTAAGTGAACGGTGATATCTACGTTGAAAACCTTTGGCGGGCAACAAATCGTATTCGCGATCGTCAATTGCCACCTTCAAGCAATCGCTTTTGAGATAAGGAGTAGCAAGTATTGTGCCTAATGCTTGGAAGATTGTCGGCTCAGAATCAGGCTGCTGTTTTGGTTGCTCTTGAGGTAATGGTTCGGTTTGAGGGGTTACGTCCGACTCTAATGGTGTGAGTTGAGTAGATTCAGAGACAGGAGTTGTAGCAAGTATTGTAGGTGTTGAAGCTTCATTTGTAGTTTCTTTAGTCGTAGCTTTCTTCTGCTTCTTAGTGGTTTTAGCCTTTGTTTTAGTTTCGGTTTTTTGATTAGTTTTGGTTTGAGCTTTCTTTTCTGTTTCAGGAGTAGTTTGGGGTGCAATGGTTTCAGTGGAGTTCTCGAACTGACTTCGCGCCTTATCTAATAAGGCTTGGTACATTTTACGTTGTCTGGAGCTTGTTGCTGAATTAAGAAGCTGCTCTATCTTTTGGAGGTCAAGTTGTACAACGCTCATCTTGGTTTAAGAATTGACTTTTTATCAGTTTGAATCATTCTAGTAAATTATTCTCTTGACATACTATCTACGCTACAAATACAAAAAATAGGGGCATTTCCCGCGTCCCCGTCAGGTTGTTGTCAATTAATAATGTTCGAGATTGGTTTTAGTAGCCGTAACCGCTCCGAAGATAACCATCTACATCTACGCTCGGCGCGATTGTTGAATTGATCTGCATCTTGAACTCCTGTGTTTCCATTACCAACAGCAGCAGCTTCGTTAGAGTTATCTTGAATAGATAATTGAGAATCAGGAGCGTCATAACCGTAGCCACCCAACTTTTTGGGTTTTTGGTCAAGTACTAGGACAAAACCCATGAAAAATCTTGCTCTCTTAACCAAGCTATCAAGGCGAAAAATGATGCTGGCTTTGGCGGCGGCTGGAGGACTTTTAAGTACCACCGAGCTTCTCAAAAGAGCGCAGGCGCAATCAGATCAAATATCCCAGGAAACTAATCAAAAAAAATCTATCTCTGACCCAGCTTTTTCTGAAGATCGACTCGATAAAGAGCAAATTTATCGCTCATTTCTTGAGCTAGCAGCCTCAGGAGTTGAAGACCATCCCGTACTCTTATATCAAGGGATTGAAACTTCACCATTACAACAAGTAATTAGAAATTACCCCGCTCGTTTAAAACAGATTCCTGATGACCTCAATCTGGTGGCTAAAACCTATCCCCACTCTACATTTTCTCCTTATCCAGCCCGAGGAGAACTTCCCTCAATTGACGAGCTTGGTCTGGATTTTCTCCATGAAGATATCAAAGAGGCCTGTATATGCGTTGGCAGTTGGGCTTCAGGAAACTTTCAGGTAAAATGGCTGGGTCGAAATGCACTGAGTCCCCAAGAATTTTGGAGCGGAACTAAAATAATTCCGATGCTTTATCTGGTCTCTCTATTCAATAAAAAATTACCTGGAGTCAACATAAATAAATACAAGATTAGAGGTATAGATAGAGAAGGCATTTTAAGAAGTATTCGTGTTTCTAATTTATTCACAGATCTAGTCAGCTATGAAGAAAATCTAGCGACCTCAAATTCCTTGGGTGCTATGTTCAAGAGATTTTCGACTCAGTTAGAGCTAGAGAAATGGCTCAAAAACCTTACGGGTAACCAAAATTTGGTTTTTCGTGGCCCCTACGGAGAAAAACCTTTTATCAATCGCCCAGAGTTGGTTGACGCTCTGACAGCAGAAGTGATTTTAACTACTGACGATCAACCTCCTGGATGGGCGTGTAATAAGATCTCTGCCTATGATTTGACTAGGATTATCTCAATGGTGGGTTGGCACAATTATCTCCCTCAGAAATCTCGGCTAAGTTGGGTTTCATGGCCTAGTCTTGAAAGCGCGATCTTCGCCCTGGGTAGAGATCCAGCTCGCTTAACTGATTTAGCTATTCAACAGCTAGGATTAGAAAGCGTACTCGATTCTGTAGTTATTCTCTCCAAGCTAGGTAATGGAACAACTGGTTTAAGAGAGAGAACGGAGGCAGTTTACGTAGCATTGGTAGAACTTGCTGTGAGCAATCGGCTCAAGTCCGAGCAGCCACCTGAAATGATTACTTTCAGTATGGCTTTGAGAGGGGCTAGGGCGAGCGAGCCCAGAGAGCTAGATCGAGAAGTGGTAGAACTGGATGCACGGATGGCAACGGAAGTAACAGAGATTCTCTGGAGAGCAGTCAAAGGAGAATTAGCATAATTGTTTTGAGCGTCAGATTTTGAAGTAGACTAAGAAGTTCGTTGTCTGGAGCTATTTTTACGAGGTGGTAATGCTTGAGAACGCTTTGGACGATTTCCCCTGCTAGCTTATAAAGCGAGCGCTCCCTTGCAGTGCGCGCGGAGCGCAATCGCGCTCCTCTTTGCTCTTAAAACCTTATTTACAACAAATACAACAAAACGCCTCTTTGAAAGTGACGCAGAACTAATCTACTTAATTCCTAGAAGCGTTGGTTTTTTAATTTAACGCTGTCTTTGCTTACTAAATGCGCTCGCTTTACTGTTCGATACCTATTTCACTACAGACCTCATAAAATGAAGTATTTGGTGCTGTGGCAAATAAAGGAGACATTTCTTGCAAAATCGCTTTATATGCTTCAGTTTGATTGTCTTGCATATCGTCAATTTTTGACCAAATAATTACGGCAATCCCTTCATCTGTTCCTGGTTTTTGTAGTAAATATGCTCCTTGAAAACCTTGAGTATAGGTAGAAACAGCTTTTTCATATAACTTTTGCGCTTCGACGAATTGACCTGGTTTAAATTTACCAATAGCGACGTAGGCATATTTATGCTTGAGGAAATCGAGAAATTCTGACATGAGGTTTGACCTCTAAATTATGAGCTTTTAATTGTTAGTAACGAGAAATTCAGTTTGACGCCTTTGAGTAGCAAGTGTACAATAACTTACGCGCTTGGCTGTAATCAAGTCACAGCAATGGTTTTAGAAGCTGCGTTTTGTAAAGTTTTGTATCGATTAAACCGTACCAATAAAACTAAGGTCTATTTGGTACAGAAATTTTGAACGAGATTTCAATGGTTTCAGGGGTCTGATTTTCAGCTTTGTTTAATTGGTACAGTCAAGAGCGTAACTTTCTGCACGAATGATACTCAAACCCCAATAGTTAATTACTTAAGCCGTGCTGTACTAGATTAGTCCAGGTCCTTTGTGTCGCCAGTCGTGTTCCATGGTCAATTTACCTTCTTCATCTTCCGACAACTCAAGGAGTTCACGACGGCGTTTAGCCTTAAGTTCAAGCTCTTTTTCTTTCAAGTCTCCAGGTTCTTTGATATACGCTTCAGGCTCAACTGCATAATTATTAATCAGTCCTTCTTGGTCGATGGTGTAGCCATCTCGGTTGTGAAGATGTTCAACGTCGGCAGGTTCATCATGCTCGACATGACCAAAATGCTTGCCTTCTCTAGCTTCACGCGCTACAGTTTCGGCGGGAATAATATGCGGGTCATAGTGAGAAATAGTTGGATTTGAATCACTGTGAGTTTCCATAGATTCTTACTCCGTACTTATTTAAAGTAATGATCTGAAGTACCTCAAGAAAGGATTTAATTATAGCGACGCCTACTTTATTTTAACTCTCATTTCCTGGTGCAAAAAACATTTATTGGCAATTGAATTCGTCAATCTAATCAAAGTGCGATTGGCGATTCTCCTGTGCGCGGAGCGCAATCGCGATTGCTGGTACGCTCCGCGTAATCGTCCGTTCTTTTTCACCAAAGGTGAAAAGATTGCCGCTCATCTTCATTGAGGTAAAGACGGTCTTCTCCTTGGGCATCAAAGAGGCTATTTTGGGTCATCATCACACTACTCAAGTATTGCATGATCATACCAGATCTGCATCCATGCAATGAAATTTGTCTAAATGAAGTGCTTCTTGAAGTAATGTTCTGTATATATTCGGTCTTGAACAGTATTGATATTTATTCTGTGTAGGAGAGATCATCCGTGTGAATACCGATGTATTGTAGGTTACTTTTAATTATTATGTCTATGATTATTGGCCAGTTAAGAAGTTAAAGGCGCGTCTAAATGACTTCTGACTATCTTTGGAGACCTTATGAATTACTTTGAAATGATTATGTCATTAGCTATGCTATTAATTGGTAGTGCGATAGCGATCCACGCTGTCTAGTATTCACCTTAGCTTTCAGAATCACTCCGACTCGCATCAATGTTGAGCTTAAAAGATCGAGCCTATTCTTCTTGCTCAAAACGATAGTTGTTGCGAGTGGTGTTTTTTCTATGTCTTAATCGGCGCTTCCGCGCGCTTCCGCGCGCCATAAATGCCAACTGAAAAATGAAAGTTCTGAATTTGACCTTGGAATAAGAACTTATCGAGTTTACGCCTTGAAGTGACGTAAAAAATACATTGCCGCGCGCTAGTTTTCTCATCAAAAGTTCCGACACTAACCATTAGGAGAACTCTTGGCTAAGTATTATAGCGATCTCTTCCCTAAGATAGTAATCGCTGAAAGCTAATTAGAGCAAGGACATCAAGATTACTTGGCACTTATCGCAGCGGACGCGCGCGGAAGCGCCGAGTTAACAATCAAGCATCATGATCCAAGGCAGAATCCCCGAAATTACTATTAAATTTAGCGACCAACCCGACTTACCCACTGAAGGTAAAAAGGTCACTTTGGAAATCATTGGAGAAAACAACGTCACTATCAAAGCCGAAGTTAACCGTAAAACCCTGAAAAAACAGGTAGCCAAGATGGATGAGTATGAAGAGTGGGTGGGTGCGCTGTCAGGAAAGATTAAGAGCATTTCGACCGATGGGGTAATCGAACTGGAAGGAGCAGGACTACAGGTTTTTGAGAAGAAGAAAAAAGAACCCAAACCGACAGAATCAACGGCGGCTTGAGGATTGGCGTTCAAGAGCGATTGCTTCGCAGTGCGCGGAGCGCAATCGCATAAAGCAATGAACGTTTTCATTATGCTGCCTTAGCTACAGTTTGGCTTAATTTCGGGAATTCTCTCCCCTGAATTATTAGTGCGATATGCCGTTAAAATTATTTCTCCCGACTCGGTTACTTTAATTCCTCTAGCTGGTTGTATTTTGCCTATACTTGTTGCGATCGGTTGAGGGATGGCAGATGTGGGATTGGTTTCGCCATTGATGGAGACATTCAGAGAATCTAAGGGTAAACCTGGTTCTGCTGGAATACCACCTTTACCAGTGATAGTTAAACCATTCTTAGCTGCTATTTCACGATTAGCTTGACAAGCTTGAGCAGTTGTTTGTTCAGGTTCGACTATATTGCTTGGTAATTCTGTTGCTCCCTGAATAGGATTTATGTCAGGAGTATTAATATTAACAGTACCGTCTAAACCGCTTACTTCAGAGCTAGCATTAATATCGTTAGTTGAATCACTGGGAGTACGTTCTTGTATACCAAACAAAGACTCAGCACTAATGGTGATGTCTCCTCCTAATCCTTGTTGTGAGCTAGCTAAAATATCGTTATTTCCGTCAGGAAAAGCAATGATAAATCTGGTGTCAATACTTAAATTTCCGCCATCACCTTGATTTATCGCCCTTGCTGAAATAAAGCTATCACCTCGTAAAGTTATATCTTCAGCAACTTGTAAGTTAATATTTGCACCTTCTCCAATCTCTGATTGAGTAACAGCCTCAATTCTTCCTTCAGTGTTCAAATTAATTGAATTCGCTTCTATATTTATATTTCCTGGTTGTCCTGTTCCTGTTGCAAATATAGAGTTTTCGGGGAAACTAGGAGTATTTCCAGCAACAATTGTTGCACCATTACTAATACTTAGTTTACCAGTGGTGAGATTTATAGTTCCTCCATCGCCACTTCCTACTGCACTAGCAACCAAGCCACCTCGAAAAAAACCAGCAAAACCGCTTAACTCAATCGAATCACTAGCGTTGATAATGATATTACCTGAATTTCCACCACCACGAGAGGCAACTGAAATCTGAGAAGCATCACTGACTATTAATTTTTCCGAATCAATATTAATACTTCCTCCTTTTCCAATACCACTACTAGAAAAAGGAAAAGCATCTATAAAACTTCCTTTTTTCAACTCAACCAAACCAGCATTAATTGTGACATTTCCTGCATTACCGCCACTAATACTAGATGTTGAAATTTGTCCCCCGTCAAAAAGTAACAATTGCGAGGTTTGTATTTCGATATTCCCAGCATTACCACTTCCGAAATCACTTTCTGCTTGAATTGTACCGAAATCACCAATCGAGATACTGTCTTCAGCTTTAATACTGATATCTCCTACATTTTCATTAATTAGACTTAAAGTAGTTAACTCCGCACCATTGACAACAGAAAGATTTCTAGTCTCTATATTAATGTTTCCTGCACTTCCTTGAGCATCAATAGCAGTACTATCAATTATGCTAGGGTTTACAAGGCTTCCATCAATTATTCAGCAATTCTCATTTTGAAAAAAAGCAGGGGATAATTTGGGGGGAAAAGAAGAATTGGACTTAGTTATCGTACTATTTACGCTAACTAAATTCCCAAGCTAGAAAATCCCGCTCGATGGCACTGAAAAACTTG
>JASJDX010000394.1 GCA_030064975.1 Pleurocapsa sp. MO_192.B19 | reverse complement strand
CCTGAATGGTTTCGTCAAACTGAGCAGCAATCTTACGTAGAGACTTGGCAATTTGAGAAGGACCAAAGAAATTATATTCTAACCAGCCAATGCCATATTTTTCTTCCATGTGACGGCAGATGTAGTTCATCGACCGATAACAGTGGATCAGGTTGAGCTTGGCTAGGGGAGTCATTACAGTTTCGTTAAATGTACCATCCCCAGAGAATTGACTGATTACTCTCAAACCGATCGCTTCAAGTAGCATCCGACTGGGCCAAGCGTCACCACCGATGTTGTAGTCTCCAATAATATTGACATCGTAAGGGCTGGGTTCAAATCCTTCAGGCAGCTTGCGATATTCATCGGCTTTAGGTAGTACCCAGTCACGGACTGTATCGTTAGCAATGTGGTGTCCTAAAGATTGGGAAACCCCTCTAAATCCTTCGCAACGTACTGGAACTACTGGTTTTTCAGTTTCTTTGGCTTTTTTTCTAGCAACAGCTTCAATATCATCCCCAATCAAACCGATGGGACATTCTGATTCAATAGTAGTTCCTTGACTTAGAGGGAATAGAATTTCTAATTCGTCGATTAATTTGGCTAGTTTTTTGTCACCACCAAAAACAATGTCTCTTTCTTGGAAATCGGAAGTAAACTGCATGGTACCAAAGGTGTCCACACCAGTTGTACCAATGTAGTAATTACGACGACCAGACCAGGAATAGTAACCGCAACCTACAGGGCCGTGGGAGATATGAATCATATCTTTGACAGGACCCCAAACTACCCCTTTTGCCCCTGCATAGGCACAACCACGAGTAGTCATTACACCAGGAACGGATTTTTTATTGGATTTTACGCCACAATCCGATTTGCCTTCTTCGTATACTCCAAGGTGCTTGGAACGTTTTTTAACCGCCTTATCTGGATAGGCTTCTAGTACCTCTTTAATTAGTTCTTTGTTCTGTTCGACAGTTGACATGGTATTCTCCCCTTGTTCGGTTAGCAGGTTTTCCAGGGCATGACAATGCCATGCCCCTAAAGAATTAGACTTTTGCAGCAGCTTTGTCTGCTTCGATCGCTTTTTGGTATTCGGCATCAGAATCCATAAATCCGTACTCTACTAATAATTCTTCGAGTTCGTCCATGGAGATGGGAGTAGGAATGACCAAATTTTTGTTGTGTTCGATCTTGCGGGCTAAAGCACGGTATTCTTGAGCTTGAGGATGCTCGGGTTCATACTCAATCACAGTCATACGACGTAATTCTGCTCTTTGAACCACGTTGTCGCGAGGAATGAAGTGAATCATCTGAGTTCCTAGTTTGTCTGCTAGAGCTTCGATTAATTCAACTTCACGGTCAACTTTACGGCTGTTACAGATTAAACCGCCCAAACGTACACCACCAGACTGGGCATATTTGAGAATACCGCGAGCGATGTTGTTAGCTGCGTACATTGCCATCATCTCACCAGAAGTAACAATGTAGATTTCTTGGGCTTTACCTTCACGGATAGGCATTGCGAAACCACCGCAAACAACGTCACCCAGTACGTCGTAGGAAACTAAATCTAGATCTTCGTAAGCACCTTCTTCTTCAAGGAAGTTAATGGCTGTGATAATACCACGACCTGCACAACCAACACCAGGTTCCGGACCACCAGACTCAACGCAACGCACGTTGTTATAGCCAGTGAGTAGTACTTCTTCTAGTTCGAGGTCTTCTACTGAACCTCTCTCGGCTGCTAAGGAAAGAATAGTAGTTTGAGCTTTAGTGTGCAGCATCAAGCGTGTGGAATCTGCTTTGGGGTCACAACCTACGATCATGACTCTTTGAGTTTCTGAAAGAGCAGCGATGGTATTTTGAGAAGTAGTGGATTTACCGATACCGCCTTTACCGTAAAATGCAATCTGTCTCATGGTGATTTCTCGTTAAATTTTTAGAGGTCAGTGGAAATAGAAAAGAAAAGAATTTCAGATGCCACAAAGCAAGAATGTGTAGAGTCTAGTAATAAATATGTAATGTGGGGAATTTCGTCCCTACGAACCCTCAAGTCTTGTGGGCTGCGGTCATCTGAAAATGCAGAGTGTAAAATGATGATGATTTAAAGGAACGGGATTGTCGATCGCAACCATGTAAAGATCATTGGTAGTTGATTAGTTATAGTGGGAAATTTCTTGCCCTGGGAACTATGCAAACTATTAATCTTTAAGGTGTAACAATCTTTAATCCTTGTGGGAACAGCGCTTTGGGGGCGATCGCTCTCCGTGATTTGGCGGGTTGGGTATGAACATAGTTTTAGACTGATACAACAGTTAAAGTAGGTAAAATACGCTCTTGTAGAGTAGCTTCAATTGCTAGTTTTAAAGTCTCAGTAGAAGAAGCGCAACCGCTACAAGCACCTTTTAGAATGACTTTCACGATATCTCCTTCTACGTCGAATAGTTCCATATCTCCGCCGTCTTCAGCTAGAATTGGGCGGATTTCTTGGTCTATTACCCGTTGAATTAAGGTAATTTTTTGTAGGTTAGTTAGGGGTTTTAAGGTTTGAGTGGTTTGAGTGGTTTGAGTGGTTGGTGTTGTTGATGTTGTTGATGTGACAGGTGAGTCATTGTTATCCTGCCAAACTTGTGTTGCCACCGCCACGCTTTTCTCTTTCTCTGTGGCAATTTCATCGAGCAGATCGTCGATATCTGGTAAACACGAACTGCATCCGCCACCCGCTTTGACATAGTTAGTAACTTGTTCTGCGGTAGTAAGATCATTCTCGCGAATAATTCTTTTGATTTTTGTATCAGAGACACCAAAACAGCGACATATAAGATTTCCTTCATCTTCTTCATGGGTGTCGAGGGGAATGCCTTTATAGGTATGGATGGCAGCTTCTAAAGCTTCTTGTCCCATTACCGAACAGTGCATTTTTTCTTCAGGTAAGCCACCGAGAGATTCGGCAATTTCTTTGTTAGTCAACTTCATCGCTTCATCGACTTTTCTGCCTTTGAGTAATTCAGTTAAAGCCGAAGATGATGCGATCGCGCTAGCACAACCAAAGGTTTGAAACGTAGCATCTTTAATAGTTTGAGTCGTCTCATCAATTTTGAGATGGAGCTTAAGAGCATCTCCACAGGCAATACTGCCTACTTGTCCTGTGACAATTTCTTCTCCTTCCTGCTTCTCCGTAATCTTGCCTTGATTGCGGGGATTATGGAAGTGTTCCATTACTTTGTCTGTATAGTCCCACATTTTCTTAGTTAGTAGTTAGTAGTTAGTAGTTAGTAGTTAGGTGGTAGGGGCGGTTCGCGATGCGGAGCGAGTCCTTTAGGGCGAATCGCCCGTACAGTAGGTAGGGCGTTGCACAAATAACTTGTCGTAAATTTATGATTAGTAGCTTTAAAAATTTGCACTAAAGTACTAGCTTCGCGTCGCCCACCTTACGGTTAGTTATTATTGGTATCCGCGAACGGCTGTTCGCCCTTACAATGTGTTCTATCTAGCGAGTACAGCTTCTTCCTGTTCTTTGAGCCAATCTGCATCATCGCTGTTGAAGGGGGAAAGTTCGCGCAGGCGGTTGATGATGTCTGGAAGAACTTCTAAAACGCGATCGATTTCTGCTTCAGTAGTGAAACGAGATAGACTAAAGCGGATCGAACCATGGAGTACACTATAAGGTAATCCTAAAGCTCTGAGTACATGAGAAGGTTCTAAAGATCCAGAGGTACAAGCCGAACCAGAAGAAGCACAGATGCCAAATTGGTCGAGAGAAAGTAAAATTGCTTCGCCTTCGATATATTTAAAACCAATGTTGGTAGTGTTGGGCAATCTATTAACTGGATCGCCGTTAACTACGGTATTGGGAATAATATTGAGAATGCCTTGTTCGAGTTTATCGCGTAATTTTTGTTCCCAACTGATGTTTGTTAAATGTTCTTGGGCTAATTCGGCTGCTTTACCTAACGCAACTATACCCGCTACGTTTTCAGTTCCGCCTCTACGTCCTCTTTCTTGATGTCCGCCAATTAACAAAGGACGGAATCTGACACCTTTACGCACATATAAAGCACCAATGCCTTTGGGAGCGTGGATTTTATGACCAGAAAGGGTCAAGAGGTCGATAGTGCTAGTTTTCATGTTAAGGGGAATTTTCCCTACTGCTTGTACTGCATCAACATGAAAGATCGCGCCGTATTCTTTAACTATTTGCCCGATTTGTTCGACGGGGAAAATAACGCCAGTTTCGTTGTTGGCATACATCACAGAAACTACTGCGGTATTGCCAGTTAAAGCAGCTTCTAGCTCGTCAAAATCGATTTGTCCTTTATTGTTAACTGAAAGATAAGTAACGGTGTAACCATCTCTCTCCAGTCTTCTACACAGATTTAAAATCGCAGGATGTTCGACTTCGGTAGTAATAATATGTTTTTTGTTGGGTTGAGCTTTGAGTGCAGCCATAATCGCTGCATTGTCTCCTTCAGTACCGCAACTGGTAAAGATAATTTCTGAATCTTCCGCGCCTAATAGTTTTGCTACTTGGTTTCTAGCTTGACGAACTGCTTTGCCAACTTGTCCGCCAAAAGTATGCATACTGGAAGGGTTGCCGTAATAGATGCTGAGATAAGGTAACATTGCTGCTAAGACATCTTCATCTATTTTGGTGGTGGCATTATTATCAAGATAAATAGTATCTGTCATTTTTTTTTTCCTTTATTCTTTGAACTGGTGGGCAATAGTTTATTGCTCTGCAAATCACCAAGTGTATTGTTTTGCCCACCCTACAGCTTTATCCTTTGAACTGGTGGGCAATAGCTGATTGCTCTACAAATCACCAAGTGTATTGTTTTGCCCACCTCGGCGGTACAGACGTAGCATGCTACGTCGTCTCTACCGACTTACAGCAAACTGCTTTTCGTAATATTCCAAGGCAATCTTGTCAATAGTGTCGTAACCTTGGACTGGCTCTACCCCTGCTTCTCGGAGCATGCCTTGAGGACAGTCGCCAATTTTGGAAGCTAGTACTGCTTTGCAATCTTTAATTGCACCGATGATATTATCTAGAGTCGCCTCTTCGCCGTAACCACCCTGACAGTAATGATCTACTTTACGGTGTCCGACAAATTTAGCTTCAACGCCATCGACTTCAAAGATTTGGAATTCTTTAGCATGACCGAAGTGTTGATTGACTACACCACCGCCTTTGGTCGCTACTGCTACCAAGATTTTTTCGCCTCTGGGTTTTTTCTTAGCTGCACGTTCTGTTTTGGCAGCTTGCATGGCTTCTTTAATCTGTTTGATACCTGCGTGGACTTCTTGGCGTTTTTCGAGGTCGTATTCGGGAGTCATTTCCAAGAACTTCTCTTTAGTAAATTCCTGAGAACGATCTTCACCTAATAAACCGACGGCATCAGCACGACACTGACGACAGTGGCGCATCATTTTCATATTGCCCGAACAACTGTCCTGTAAAGCTTTTAACTCTTTGGGTGTGGGACCTCTTTGCCCTGTTAAACCAAAGTAAGTACCGTGTTCGGGTGCAGAGATTAAGGGCATTATATTGTGGAGAAATGCCCCCTTGGAACGAATCACTTCATCTACTTCTACTAAGTGTTCGTCGTTAATCCCTGGAATCATTACTGAATTAACTTTGCAGAGAATATCGTTCTCTTGTAGTGCCTGGATACCTTCCATCTGACGTTCGTGAAGTATCTGGGCTGCTTCTTCGCCTTTCCAACGTTTGCGATTGTAACGCACCCAAGGATAAATTTTTGCTCCTACTTTGGGGTCAACCATATTAATAGTCATGGTGACATGATCGACATTTAACTCTTTGATCTTATCAACATGGTCGGGAAGCATCAAACCGTTAGTAGACAAGCACAACTTAATATCTGGTGCTTTATCCGCTACTAATTCAAAAGTACGAAAAGTCTGTTTGGGATTAGCTAAAGGATCTCCAGGCCCAGCAATACCCAAAACTGTCATTTGGGGAATTTTGCCAGCAATTACCAATGCTTTGTGCGCTGCTTCTTCGGGGGTAAGAAGTTCGCTAACTACCCCAGGGCGACTTTCGTTGGCACAATCATACTTGCGATTGCAAAAATTACACTGAATATTACAGGCTGGTGCGACTGCTACGTGCATCCGTGCATAGTGATGATGTGCTTCTTCGCTGTAACAGGGATGCTTTTCAATTCTTTCTTGAATTTTGGGATCAACCTGTTGAGGAGTAGTAGAACTACAACCGCAGCCTTTAGAAGACTTTTTTGTCTTAGTTTTAGATTCTGGTGCTAAAGTGGTGCTGGTAGTTGGTGACATTGAATTGAATTCCGCAAATAAAGTATATGGACTGAGACAGAAATTGAAAATATTGGAATATCGAACTCTAAAGTTTTCTTAAAAGTAAATGACAAATTACTGTTTGACGTAAGTAAAATTCAGCTGTTCGATGACGTTATAAAAGTTATATCATTCCGATTTTCGCCAAATCTAAAATTTGCACTCGGTTAGTTTTATTGGATTTCTTAGCCTGTACTCAACCCTTGAAACCTTTTATTGATGAAGAGAATTTTTTTTGCTGGGTAAGGGGTACTGGTATTTTAGCAATAGGAGGCTAGTATTTATTTCTTAAGGTTCTGGTATTTGTCCTACTCAATAATATTCTTGTTTAATGCTAGGTAACAAAGCAGTTTTAGCGGTTTATTTCTTCGATCATCTAGTACACTCAGTACAGCATTACCTTAATTTTTTAGTTTCTAAATTAATTATTAATACTGTTATTAATCTAACAATTAAATTGATTTTTGTATCTATTTTGACTATTTTCAAATAAAGGCGATCGCTTTAAACAGACAGATTACTACTGATGCTGCAAAGTTCTAAGTTTAAATTGGAAAATAGAGCGATTATCTATCAAGCGATCGCACTGAGTAAAAAAGGAACAGCCGATTTTGCCGATTATCTAATTGGTTCAGCTAATCATCATCATGGATGTATAAATACGGTTACTTTCGAGCATAAGTTAAAAACAGCTAAAAGATTTGAGGTTTTAGAGTAAGTAAAGAGCGATCGCTCATTTTACGAATTTTAATTGGCGATCGCTCATAACTCTATCTCGGCTCTGGCAATACAAGAGTAAATACAAGGGTAAATAATTTAATCAACAATGGGTAAAGCCTTTGCTTCAGCAATTCCTTGGGCTGCCAATCGTCCAAGCATAGCTTTCACTCGCTGAGTATCCTCATAAATACGCAGATTAACTACTTTTCCCCACTGCATTTTAATAACATTTACACCTGCATTGGTATAGTGAGAACCATCAACTGGAATAGCAGTTTCAGTCCACTCAACAGCAATGGTCATATTCCAAGGAAATCCGTTAACTGTGACTGCTTCTATTGTGAAGTGCATTTCAGGGACAAGGCGATAGAGTCTCTGAAACCATTGGCGCATTGCTTCGATACTATGTCTTGTACCGCCAAGAGCATGAGAGCCACTGAATTCATGGGTAATAGATGGTGAGATGTCTTTCAAAACTGTCTCATAATCACCCCGATTGAGTGACTCAAACACCCGTTCGACTACTTTGCGAACTACAAAAGCATATATAAACATAATCTGTCTCCTTTGTGCAATTTTGATATCAAGACTTCCACAGATTAGAACGCCAGTTTCAGCAATAGATCGGGACGCTTGAAAAGAATTTTAGCGATCATAAATGTAGTTTTGAGACTGTTATAACTCAATGCCTGCGCCAACTCCTCTGACTTCTGGCGATCTAGCTGATTCCAATTAATACCCCAATTAGGTGGTTGGGGATTGTACTCCATTGCTGCTTGAATTAACCGTGCTTTTTCTACACTAGTTAGTTGTGCAGCTAAATAAAGTGCCATCTCAATCCCAGCCGATACACCTGCTGCAGTTAAAAATTTCCCATCTTCAACCCAGCGAGCTTTTACATACTCTGCACCCCATTTTTCTAAAACTGAAGCTGCTGCCCAGTGGGTTGTGGCTTGCCGATTTTTGAGCAGTCCCGCCCCTGCTAAGACAAGTGAGCCAGAGCAAACAGAAACAACTCGCTCCGCCGTTTCTGCTGCGGTTTGAATATAGTTCATAAGGCGATCGCTGACAATTGCTTCAAAGGGACCAAAATCACCACCTGGAATCAAGAGAATATGAGGGTGTGGTACTTCATCTAAGGTTTTTTCGGGCGTAATACGGAGTTTACTTTCACAGGGAATTGCTTCAATTCTCTCTCCCACCGTTACCACTACATAATCGGGTGTTATACCAAATCCTGTTGTCATACAAAACTAAAGACGATCTCTTAATTGCTCTACTAGATGAGCTAATTGCCTGGTGGCTTACAACACCAGAGATTGATTCTACCGATCCGCGATCGCGGTTTCTAGATTTAGTGCGTTTAGAAGCTCAAATTCAGGATCGGGCTTTCATCGATTTATTGCTTGAGTTCTGGATTCTAGGCAGACACCATCCTAAGATGCGATCGCGCTTCCAAGATGCGATGGTAAAATACCGAGAAAGATTTTGCATTACTGCACAACAAATGATTCGGGAAGATAAAGATAAGTTATCTAAGCTGTCTGAAGTGACAGCAGAGTCTGTTGCTATATTTGCTTCAAGTTTAGTTATTGGCAATGTCCTTCAGGGAATGTTTGACCCCGAAAAATCTAACACTGAAGCTCTTCTTTCTGTGACAAAAATACTTTTTGCCGAATAGAATGAATATCTTACTATAAAGTAAGGAATAGTAGTAAGGAAAAATTATAATGGTTCAAGCTCGTCTGACAGGGAAAGGACAAGTAACCATTCCCAAAAAAATTAGGGATTATCTACATTTAGATACTGGCAGCAAAATAGATTTTGTCATCGATGAAAATGGAGATGTTAAAGTCATACCCTTAAATGTTTCTGCTGAAAGCTTATCAGGGATTTTACACCGAGAAGGAATGCCAACGGCTTCTCTAGAAGATATGGAACGATCAATCGCCGAGGGTGCTAGTGATTGGACTTGATACCAATGTTGTCGTGCGCTATTTAACCAGAGACGACGAAGCACAATGGCAAAAAGCGGTAGAGGTTATCGAGCGGTCTGAATCTTGTTTTATTTGTAATGTGGTTTTATGTGAAATTGTCTGGGTTTTAAGGGGAAAGCCTTATCAATATCCCCAAGCAGAAATCATACAGACTTTAGAACTGATGTTACAAAGTTCTAAGTTTGAATTTGAAAATAGAGCGATTATCTATCAAGCGATCGCTCTAAGTAAAAAAGGAACAGCCGATTTTGCTGATTATCTTATTGGTTCAGCTAATCATCATCATGGATGTATTCAAACTGTTACTTTCGACTGGAATTTAGACTAATTCCCCCTACCGCCAAACTAGACGGTTTAGTCTAATGCTGTAGAGGAGAAGATTTTTTGAGTGAGCAACACCTAAAGGGAAGTGGACACAAGGACGAGATAATAAGGTAGAAATAGTTAATTAGAAATAATTTTGACTCAATCTGCCCAAAAACTCCAACAATTTAGAAGTAAAGCCTATCAATTATTAGGACGGGCTAAAGATGCTACTTTTGAGTTAATGGATGCGGTTTTGGCCACCCGTAACATCTACTCTTTTGCCGAATTATCACTCTCCCCAGTGTTCCGAAGAAAGTGGCCCAGTCTCTATGAAGCGATCGAGGATTGTCGCCCGAATCGGCACAAATTAATGAAACTCTATCTGGCAGAAATACCAAACAAACAAAGACCAATCATCGCTGGAGATCATACCCCTTGGCCGAGAACCGAAGCACCAACCCTAAAAGATAGAACCTATGAACATGGGGCGAAAGTGATTTCAGGGAAACCGATTACTCTCGGTCATGGTTATAGTACATTGGCTTGGATTCCTGAAGAAAAAGGAAGTTGGGCATTACCTTTAAGGCATGAAAGAATCACTTCTTTTGAAAGCCCGATTAGTAAAGCAGCTTTTCAATTACGACAAGTATGCAAACATCTCAAACAAAGACCGATAAGTTTATGGGATAGTGAGTATGGTTGCGCTAAATTTGTCAAACTGACAGCAGATATTAATGCCGATTTATTAATGCGTTTACG
>JASJDX010000393.1 GCA_030064975.1 Pleurocapsa sp. MO_192.B19 | reverse complement strand
AAAGTTATTACTGGTTGGGCAATCTTTGGTAAAGAGAAAATCAATCGTTTAGCAATTGGAATTGGGATGATTCCCCGTGGTGAAGTTGGCTTAGTCTTTGCTGGTATTGGTGCAGCTAGTGGTGTTTTGGATAAACCATTACAAGCAGCAATTATTATCATGGTGATTCTGACTACTTTTATTGCTCCTCCGCTGTTACGTTTTGCTTTTAAAGCCGAGGAACAATTGATAGAACAACCAGTAATCAGTAATCAGTAATCGATAATCAGTAATCTGTAGTCAGTAATCTGTAATCTGTAAACCTAGTAATAATATTTATACTGGGTTTCAATTTTCTCTTCATTTTCTTTGAAAAATACGATCAAATCAGTATTAAAAAGACAAAAAACATAATGAATTACTTTGTGTCAGATAAAAATACTTTAGTTTGGTTTTATTTTATTGTTTATACGATAACAGTACTGTTTATAGTTCCTAATACTATTAAACCAGATTCTAAAATTCTACCTATAGATACCTCCAATGAGAAAGAATTGCAATTTGGTTTTAGACTTATATTGCGGATTGCTTTACTTTTTCCTGTGTTAATTTTACTAAAAAATGCTATTTAACAGTCATTGATAGTTGGTAATTAGTCATATTAGTAACTAACAATTAACAACTAACAACTAACAACTAACAACTAACAACTAACAACTAATCTCAATGTTAGAAGCCTTTGTTTTAGCCACTATGTTATTTGGATTTTTCGGCATAATATTTAAGAAAAATCTAGTTATGAAAATTATCTCGATGGACATCATGAGTACGGGGGTTATTGCTTATTACGTACTAGTGGCATCTCGGGATGGTTTGTTTACACCAATTATTGCCAAGGCGAATCAGGTTTCTTATGCCGATCCTGTTCCCCAGGCGGTTATCTTGACCGCGATTGTGATTGGCTTTTCAATTCAAGCTTTAATGCTGGTGTGTGTGATGAAGTTGGCAAAAGATAATCCTACTTTAGAAACTAGCGCGATCGAAGAAAATAATACACCATGAGCAATATGACGATCTCCCACAACGCCCTGGCTTTGCCAATTGCCTGGATTACTTTACCATTTTTTATTGGGTTCGTTATTTATTTATTACCCAAACTCGCTCGTCTTCTAGCACTGTCGATAGCATTGCTTTCAGCTGGCTATGCCGCGCAGATATTTTTAATGGGTTCGCCTTTAAATATACAGCTATTAGATAATTTCGGCGTTACTTTGATCGTCGATCAATTAAGTGGCTTTTTTATCTTAACTAATGCTTTGGTGACAAGCGCAGTTATTCTGTACTGTTGGCAAACGGGCAAAAAAGCTTTCTTCTATATGCAGATAGTTATTCTGCATGGCAGCGTCAACGCTACTTTTATCTGTGCCGATTTTATTAGTTTGTACGTGGCGTTAGAAGTAATTAGTATTGCTGCTTTTCTTCTTATTTCTTATCCCCGTACAGATAGATCGATTTGGGTGGGCTTGCGCTATCTTTTTGTCAGCAATACAGCGATGCTGTTTTATCTGGTGGGGGCAGTGCTGGTGTATAAAGCAAATAATTCCTTTCATTTTTCAGGTTTGCTCGATTCTCCTCCAGAAGCGATCTCCCTAATTTTTCTAGGATTGTTGGCAAAGGGGGGTATCTTTATATCGGGCTTGTGGCTGCCCTTAACTCACTCCGAATCGCAAAGTCCCGTTTCGGCAATGCTTTCGGGAGTTGTGGTTAAAGCGGGTGTATTTCCTTTAGTACGTTTAGCGTTGATGTTAGAAGAAATAGATCCTGTGGTGAGGTTTTTTGGTGTTTGCACCGCACTTTTAGGAGTGGGCTATGCCGTATTTGAACAAGATACTAAGCGTACTCTGGCATTTAGCACCGTTTCTCAGTTGGGTTTTATCATGGCTGCACCAGTCGTTGGAGGGTTTTATGCCCTAACTCATGGGTTGGTTAAATCTGCACTGTTTCTCATTGCAGGTGTTTTACCAAGTCGTAATTTTCAGGAATTGAAAGAGCGGGGAATCGATCCTAAGATAGGGATTACTTTAATTATTGCTAGCTTATCTATTTCTGGCTTTCCCATACTGGCGGGCTTTGGCTCGAAGGTATTGACCAGCAAAAATTTCTTACCTTGGCAGGTTATTGCCATGAATATTGCTGCACTGGGAACAGCAATTTGTTTTGCTAAATTTATCTTTTTACCAGATCCAAAGCTGACCTTTGATCGTGATGCCAGATTAAAGCTAGAAGGTGAGACGAAGAAGAAAATCTCCCTTGGTTTTTGGTGGGCAATGGTTATCTTACTAGGTGGATTGTTTGAAGTAAATGCTTTTTATTATGAAGCCTACACCCTAGAGAACACTGTCAAACCACTGGTAACTATTGCTATTGGCTGGTTGACATATCTTTTAATTTTTAAAAAGTTAGTTCTCAAGTTACCCCGTGCGGTCGAAAAATTCGATCATTTGATTGGGATTATGTCACTAATGTTAATTCTAGTCTTCTGGATGGTGCGGGTATGATTAGATCTTTCAATTTACTTTTAAAAATCATGTATGAATCAATAATATTCTTGCCAAAGGATAATTTTACGAGGGAAATTGGGGTGATTTTCGTTCCCAGACGCTACGCGAACGAAGAAAATAATCTGCTATGACCAATATTACAATCGCCTGGATAGCATCATCATTTTTTATTGGGTTCGTTATTTATTTATTTCCCAAACTCGCTCGCCTTCTAGCACTGTCGATAGCATTGCTTTCTGCTGGCTATGCCGTGCAGATATTTTTGTCTAATTCGCCTTTAGATATACAATTATTAGATAATTTCGGCGTTACTTTGATCGTCGATCAATTAAGTAGCTTTTTTATTTTAACTAATGCTTTGGTAACAAGCGCAGTGATTATGTATTGTTGGCAAAGTGAGAAAAAGCCTTTTTTCTATATGCAGATGGTGATTTTGCATGGCAGTGTCAACGCTACTTTTATCTGTGCTGATTTTGTTAGTTTGTATGTGGCGTTAGAAGTAATTAGTATTGCTTCGTTTCTTCTGATTGCTTATTCTCGTACAGACAGATCGATTTGGGTGGGTTTGCGCTATTTGTTTGTCAGCAATACAGCAATGCTGTTTTATCTTGTAGGTGCGGTTCTAGTCTATCAAGCTCATCATTCCTTTAATTTTATAGGTTTGCGTGGTTCGCCCCCAGAAGCGATCGCTTTAATTTTTTTGGGACTGTTGGCAAAGGGGGGTATTTTTGTATCGGGGTTGTGGCTACCCTTAACTCACTCGGAATCGCAAAGTCCCGTTTCGGCAATGCTTTCGGGTGTTGTGGTCAAAGCAGGGGTATTTCCTTTGGTGCGTTGTGCGCTGATGTTGGAAGAGATAGATCCTGTGGTGAGGTTTTTTGGTGTTAGTACGGCACTTTTAGGAGTGGGATATGCCGTATTTGAAAAGGACACTAAGCGAATGTTGGCGTTTCACACCATTTCTCAGTTAGGCTTTGTGCTTGCTGCGCCAGTGGTAGCTGGTTTTTATGCCCTGACTCATGGTTTAGTCAAATCTGCACTGTTTTTAATTGCAGGTGTTTTACCTAGCCGTAACTTTAAAGAATTACAGTACAAGCCTATTGACACCCCGATCTGGATTGCTTTAGTTATTGCTAGTTTTTCTATCTCTGGTTTTCCCTTGCTTTCTGGCTTTGGTGCAAAGGTATTGACTACTAAAAATCTCTTACCTTGGCAGGTTGTTGGGATGAATCTTGCTGCATTGGGAACAGCAATTTCCTTTGCTAAATTCATCTTTTTACCCCACAAAAAGAGCGAAGAAAAAAGCAAAATACCTCCTGGATTTTGGTGGGCAATGGTTATTTTACTTGGTGGATTAATTGCAGCAAATGGTGTTTATTACCAAGCCTACACCCTCAAAAATACTATTAAACCACTGGCGACTATAGCTATTGGTTGGCTGGCATATCTGCTGATTTTTAAGAAATCGGTAATCAAATTACCAAGGGCGATTGAAAAATTCGATCATCTGATTGGGGTTATGGCACTAATGTTAATCTTACTTTTCTGGACAATATGGACACGATCACAATTCTTAATATAGTACTAAGACTGACAATTTGGTTTTTGCTCACTGCCGATTTTAGTTTGGCAAATATCATCATCGGTGTGGCGATCGCTTTATTACTACCTCGTGGTGCTACATCCCCAGGAAAGTTACAAGATTGGCTGCGAGTATTGGGGGAAATTGTTGTGGCAATTCCCCAAGCATTTTTTGAAGCGATCGAAATTATGCTTCGTCCCCACAACGAAGAAGATATCGTCAAGGAAAGAGTCAAACCCCAGCGGACACCAGGACTTGTATTTCTGGATATATTTTTGATTACTTTTACCCCTAAAACCATTGTCACAAAATACGAAGAAGACGGCTGGTATCAAGTACATCGGGTAATACGGAGGAAAAAGGGGACGCGAAGACCAAAAGGGGCACAGACGCGGTGAAATTATTTTTCAAATTATTTTTCAAATTGATGTAACTAATCACCGTACGGGCCAACGGTAGTTCGCCCCTATCAACAACTCACATTCTCAAGGAAAAAATATGGATTCGATTTTAATAGCGATGATTTTGGCTTTGCTAATACCAATTTATGAAGCTTGGCAGGATGATAATATCTGGCAAAAAATGCTCGCATTTGCCAGCATTGCTACTAAAACCTCGATTATGATGCTGGTTATCTCTGTTTTGAGGGATGATTGGTCGATTGGGGTAGTTGCAGTAATTATTTTGAGTGTCGGGGAAGCAGGATTAATGTTACTAGCGCATTTAATTAAACAGTGTCGATTGGGGTAGTTACAGTAATTATTTTGAGTGTCGGGGAAGCGGGATTAATGTTACTGGCACATTTAATCAAACAGTTAAGCAAAGCATGATTGACATATGATTGACATTTTAAGTTATGGCCTGATGGTTATCGGGATTATCTTCTGGTTTTGGGGAACATTCCCCCTCATAGGAAACAGATCGGTTTTATTCAAACTTCACAGTCTTTCAGTAGCTGATACCCTTGGCTCAATGGCTATAGTGGTAGGTTTACTGCTAAAGATACCTAGTGAATGGCCGTTATTACTTCTGGCAATTATTACTTTAGCAATTTGGAATACGGTGCTGGGATATGTCTTAGCATACTGTTCTAGTAGTGGGGGGAAAAATGATTGATAACTATGTTTATGTCATAGTAGCTTTACTACCTTTAGCAGCATTAATGTTGGTATTTCAAGTTAATCCCTATAATGCTTTGGTCATCAGAGCTATTTTAGGAGCAGTATCAGCATTAGTATATGCAATTTTGGGGGCTGCGGACGTAGCTTTGACGGAAGCTTTGGTCGGTACGATGTTAGCAGTTACTCTTTATGTGGTTGCAGTTCGTTCCTCTTTAGTGATGCGTCTGGGGATACTGAAAGAGTTCAAAATAGAAAAAGAAAGTTATTTTGAAGAACTAATAGCCAATTTGAGAAAAGTTATTAATAAATATCATTTACGTCTTGAAATAGTTGAATATTCCAATTCAAAAGCCTTAGAACAAGCATTAATGGCTAAAGAAGTTCACGCTACCTGTATTAAACAAGAACAAGAACAAGTAGACACACAAAACCAGAATAGTACGACAGGAATAGATATTAGGCAAACCTATCACACCACAATTAGAGTGCGTCGTCTGTTTGAGATTATGAAAACCGAGCTAACCTTTCCCGAAACAACTCTGGACTATGTAACTGTATCAAATGAGGAGGATAAACATTAATGAAGTGGGTTTATATGGCAGCAGGAATAGCATTGTTCGTCAAAATGCTGATTATGCCCAATCCAGCAGCAGAATGGGAGGAAATTTCTATTGTGGAATCGATAGTAAAAGATAGTGGAGTATCTAATACGGTTTCTGGTATCATTTTTCGGAATCGACTCTATGACACGATCTTTGAAGTAGTAGTATTTACGATCGCGATTTTG
This sequence comes from Pleurocapsa sp. MO_192.B19, assembly GCA_030064975.1. Lineage (GTDB taxonomy): Bacteria > Cyanobacteriota > Cyanobacteriia > Cyanobacteriales > Xenococcaceae > Waterburya. The sequence goes on along the minus strand of JASJDX010000393.1, from coordinate 4,072 downwards.
GGGGTGCGTTTTCTCTTGGCAAATGAACAACCCACTGAAACAGTATATCAATTTAGCGATCGCCCTTCAATTGTACTGGCGCGTCTGGGAGCAACCATTGCTGCACTAGTGAGTATTGAACTAGCACTTCGGGGTCACCTCAGTCCTGGTGGGGGTTTTGCGGCAGGGGTAGCAGGTGGAACAGCGATCGGTCTAATTGCGATCACCTCATCATCTCAGTTGATGGAAGCCATCTATAAAAAATGGAATGCTGCTATCTGGGAAAAAGTTTCCGTTCTGATTTTTATTGTTCTGGCAGTTTTCACCCTCATTGGATGGGAATTACCCCAAGGAGAATTAGGTACGCTGTTAAGTGGTGGTATTATTCCTCTGCTCAACATTCTTGTGGCAATAAAAGTGGCATTGGGTTCTTGGGCTGCTATTTTATTGTTTATTCGTTATCGGGGATTGCTGTAACAAGTTAAGCTTGTATTGTTCTGCTCAATAGGTTTTTGGAGCTTATCAAAATAATTGCGCTCCATTGATACTTTCAATTATTTTAGAACTAATTAAGCGGACTTCATCTTAGTGGGATTCTGATGACTTTAATTTGAGTTGTGCCAATATAGAGTTTTAATTTTCAATTGCTATTCTGCCATCAAGATGAAATTTCTCTATCGTCTATTTTGTTTTAGCTATGGAATACAACAGTGGTTACTTAGACGTTTCACTCCTGGCGGTTTAGCTATTTTAGTTTGTCTGGTAGCTACTGCAATTATCAGTTTAGATACCAAGCAGACAATGGCGTATCAAGTTCTTACTTTCCTGTTAGCTATTTTAATTATTGCCCTCGCCTATAGCTTTTATTTTCGTTATCGTTTTAGCGCACAGCGTAACTTACCACGATTTGCTACTGTTGGTGTAAAACTATCTTATAGACTGGTACTAAATAATAATACTAAAAAAATACAATCAGGTTTAAAATTTATCGAAGAGATTAGCCATCCTAAGTTTAGTTTAGCTGAATTTAAGCGAATAATAAAATCTGCTACTAAAAAAGGGTCTATTAATTCTCTAATTTATATTTATTCCCGTTGGCTCAAAGCGCTCGCCGAAAAACGGAAAGCTAAAACTAAAGCGATCGCTTTACCTACTCTTCAACCCCACAGCGAAATCAAAATCCGTGGTGAAATTATCCCTACCCATCGAGGAGTAGTTAGACTTACGGGGATTACAGTTTTACGTGCCGATCCTTTTAATTTATTTAATGCCACAAAAACCATCAGCCTACCGCAATCACTATTAGTTTTACCCAAACGTTATCAGCTACCAGCAATTAACCTACCAGGCTCGAGAATGTCTCAATCTGGTACTGTTAGCCTAGCTTCCTCAGTCGGCGACTCCGAAGAGTTTGTCTCATTGCGGGATTATCGTCCAGGAGATCCCTTACGTAATATTCATTGGAAAAGCTGGGCAAAAACAGGAAAACCAGTAGTAAAAGAAGAACAAAGTGAATATTTTGTCCGACATGCCCTAATTTTAGATACTTTTCAAGCTCAGAGTCACAGCGAAATCTTAGAAGAGGCGGTTTCCGTAGCAGCATCTTTTGCCTGTGATTTTCATACCCAGGAGTCGTTATTAGATTTAATGTTTGTCGGTTTAGAATCCTATTGTTTCACTTCAGGAAGAGGTTTAGGTAGCAGCGAACAAATGTTAGAGATCCTAGCAGGAGTTACGGCTTGTCAGGATAAAACTTTTGATTATCTAACGGCTGCGGTAATAGAAAGAATATCAATGTTAAGTGGCTGTATCTGTATTTTTATTAGTTGGGATGAAGAGAGAAAGAAGTTAGTTAATTATCTCCAGGGATTTAAAATTCCCCTTTTAGTTTTATTGATTACTGAAGAAGAACAACAATTTAATGATTTAGATATGGATAATTTATATTTATTACCTATCGAAAAAATACAAACAGCATTAATGAATATTTCTTCAAGGTAATAGCTAATAGTTGTTATCTGTTACTGTACCAATCCTATTTTTGATTATATTTCTTACTTCTTACTTATTACTCTTGTACGGGCGAACGGCCGTTCGCCCCTACCTTACTTTTTACTTATATTCCCATGAAACTTCTTCCATTTCTACTCGGTGCAACAATAATTTTTTGGGGTTGGCAAACGGGTTTTTGGATTATAGCCATTCCTTTAGCAATTATTTATGAAAGTTCTCGCTATATCAATTGGCGATGGGATTTAACTACAGCAGATTTCCGCCAGACTTCCCATATCTGTACGGTTTTGTTGGTAGGAGTGCTGATTTATCTATTTATTAGCGATCGCTCTCTGCAATTAATTTTTAGTTTCTTTCAGTGGCTTCCTGTAATTTGTTCACCTCTGGTGATTGCCCAGGCATATTCTACAAGCGATCGCGTCGATCTTCATGCTCTTTTATTTTTTAAAGAACAAACTAATAAGCAAGAACTTTTTCCACTTGACCTAACTTATCCTTATTTTTCTATCTGTATCCTGGCTGCTAGTGCTGCCAACGTTCGGGAATTGTCTTTTTATGTTGGTATTGTTATTTTAATTAGCTTAGCTCTTAATTCTATTAGATCAAAAAGATTTTCTCGTCTAGTATTTTTATCTTTATTACTATTAGCAACAGCTTTAGGAACAGTGGGGCATATTGGATTGCATCGTCTGCAAATAGCCCTCGAACGAAATACCGCCAGGTTTTTCTACGGTTTCTATCGTCCTCAAACCGATCCCAATCAGGTTAGTACAGCAATTGGTGATATTGGCTCAGTTAAACAGTCTAATAAAATTGTTTTGCGAGTTAAACCTGCATCTGGACAAATCGCACCTAACCTACTGCGACGAGCAACCTATAACAGATATACTTCAGGGTTTTGGGGCGCGGCTAAAGCGAAATTTATGCCTGTTAAACCTGGAAAAGATGAGACTACTTGGCATCTGACAGATGCATCTCCCAAGGAGAGAAAAATAACCGTTAGAGAAAATCTGGATGATGGTCAAGGTTTATTAAAACTTCCCGACGGTAGCTTTCAAGTAGCCAAATTACCTGTGGAGAAAATTGAACAAAATCAATATGGTACGGTACAAATCTTAGCTGAACCCAGTTTGTTGTCTTATCAAATCCAGTACGATCCTAACCTTTCTGTAGATAGTCTTCCCGCAGCAGAAGATCTGGAAATACTTGATGTCGAACAACCAGCTATAAACCAAATAGCAACTGAACTAGATTTAGCAAATAAATCACCCCAAGAAATCTTAAACACTGTTAATAAGTTTTTTAATACTGAATTTAGTTATTCCTTGAAACTAGCGCGACAGGGTAACAATAAAACTCCTTTATCTGCTTTCTTGTTGCAACACCGTTCGGGACATTGCGAATATTTTGCCACAGCAACTGCCCTGTTATTACGTAGTGTGGGAATTCCCACTCGTTACGTTGTTGGTTATTCTGTTCACGAATTAAGCAGTCTCGAGAAGCAATATATAGTGCGTGCTCGCCATGCTCATGCTTGGACGCAAGTATACATTGATGGTAAATGGCGAATCTTTGATACTACTCCTTCCTCCTGGATCGCGATCGAAGATCGTGCTGCATCTGATTGGCAGTATCTTCAAGATCTCAGATCGTTCCTCTGGTTCAAATTCTCCCAGTTACTAACCATATTCCAAAATATAGGTAAATTAAAATATCTGTGGTTGTTTGCCCTTCCTTTAGCTTTCATCATAGTTAGACAGTTTAATCGTCAGGGGCAGAGAAGACATTTAACCGCCCGTAGAATCAATCAGCAAGATGCTGCTAGCCTAACCATAGGACAAGATTCAGAGATTTATCTTATTGAACAAGAATTAAATAAACTAGGCTTAACACGCGATCGCGCCGAAACTTGGCAAGATTGGATGATACGGCTACAAAGCACTCCAGAAACTTCAAATTTCGTTCATAATCTCGACTCAATTATTAAACTACACTACCGTTATCGTTTCGATCCTAAGATCATTAGCGCAGCAGAAAGAGCAGAATTAAGCTCTGCTTGTCAATATTGGTTTGAGCAACA
>JASJDX010000392.1 GCA_030064975.1 Pleurocapsa sp. MO_192.B19 | reverse complement strand
GGGGGAGACAACTTACCCGAGCCTATCGCTCAAAAAATGCATAAGTCTCTACCCAGCTCCTTACAAAATAGCAGTATCTTCTAAAAATCCCATTGTTTCGTTATAAACCTTTACTTGAAAAGAGCCGTACCCAAATTAATTTAATTGAGTAAAGACTAGATTGAATGTTATGGTGATTGTTTACTTAGGGCTTGCTCTATCCTCAAGTCAAAGACGATTGAACATTGGTGACAAGTTAATATGAAATACCCAAAAGAATGCAACACATTTATTACGTAGGGGCGAACGACCCTTCGGGTGCGACAGTCGCTTCAAGTCGGGAAACCCGCCCAACGCGCTGTCTTACCGTTCGCCCTTACAGGGTTTTATTTGTAGCAAAAAATTTAAATATTTCATATAACGTTGTGTGTTGTTTGTTAACTACAGTTAGGTGAAACATCAGGGGTACGGGTAGGGATCTTGTCTGTAGAATAGGCAGTTAAAATAATTTGACCATCTTCGGTTTTGATAACGCCCTGGGCTGGAAGAATGTCCCCTATGCTAGTTTTAATGGGTTTGATATCTGGAGATTGAGCTTGTGGGTTGGGGGTGGTAGTTTTGCCTTTGAGTAACATGGTATCCGAATCAATTGCTTCTGTTGGTTCTGTTGGTTCTGTGGGAATATTCCCCATATTAGTTCCCAGGGGGGGGATATCTGGAGATTGAACTGGTGGCTTGGGGGTGGTAGTTTTGCCTTTGAGTAACATGGTATCCGAATCAATTAATTCTGTTGGTTGGGGAGGAATACCTCCTCTACCTTTTATAGTTAAACTACTAACTTGTCCCGAAGAGCGATCGCTTTGACAAGCTTGAGCCACAGTTTGTTCTGATTCAACTAGGTTATTTGGTACTTCAAGATCGGTTTGAATCGTATTGATATCGGGCGTAAAAATATCAATGTTACCATCTAAACCAAATTCGGAAGAGGCATTGATATCGTTAGTGTTAGGATTTAAAGGGCGTTCTTCAATACCCAATAAAGACTCAGCAGTAATATCAATATTGCCCCCATCTCCTTGTTCGGCATTAGCGATAATATCGTTATTACCATCGAGGAAAGCCACAATAAACCGCGCATCAATATCTAAGTTGCCTCCATTAGCATCACCAAAGGCTTGAGCGGAGACAAAACTGTTATCTCGCAGGGTAATGTCTTCAGCAATCTGTAAATTAATAATGCCACTTTCTCCAGTTTCCGATTGAGTTACAGCCTCAATTCTGGCTGTATCTACTAAATCAAGATTATTGGCTTCAATCAAAATATTTCCTGGTTGTCCCGTACCTGGAGTATCATCGTCTCCAATATTGTCAAAGTTAGTCGCTTCAATTGTGCCACCATTGGCGATAGTTAAATTCTCTGTACTGACAAATACGTTTCCCCCATTGCCGTCTTCATTGATGGCATTAGCAGAGATACCACTCCGAAAACGAGCGTTCGAGCCATTAATAGATATCGATTCACTGGCATCAATCGTCACATTATTAGCATTACCTTGACCAAAGGTACTAGCATCAACTCTTCCTCCTGCGCTCAGGTTGAGATTAGTAGTAGAGATCGTCACCCCTCCTGCATCTCCTGTTGCACCTGTATCAACCAGACTAGCAATGCCACTGGGAAAACCCTCTGAATCTTCCCCCTCTGCTGTAATATTCCCCGTAGCGGTAATATTAATTGCCCCTGCATTCCCTTGACCATTAGTACTAGCAGAAACCCTTCCCCCATTGGTTAGAGTCAGATTAGCAGTATCGATGGACACTCCTTCTGAATTTCCTACTGCACCTGAATTAACCCTACTAGTAGCACCACTAGGAATACCGCCTAAATCTTCACCATCAATAGTTATATCTCCTGTGGCGGTAATATCGACCGAACCTGCATTGCCTTGACCCCTCGTACTAGCATCAACTCGTCCCCCATCAGTTAAAGTCAGGTTAGCAGTATCGATGGTTACACCACCTGCATTTCCTACTGCACCTGAATTAACCCTACTAGTAGCACCACTAGGAATACCGCCTAAATCTTCACCATCAATAATTATGTCTCCTGTGGCGGTAATATTGACCAAACCTGCATCACCTTGACCAAAAGTACTAGCAGTAACTCGTCCCCCATCAGTTAAAGTCAGGTTAGCAGTATCGATGGTTACACCACCTGCATTTCCTACTGCATCTGAATTAACCAGACTAGTAGCACCACTAGGAATACCGCCTAAATCTTCACCCTCAAAAGTTATATTTCCTGTAGCGGTAATATTGACCGAACCTGCATTGCCTTGACCCCTCGTACTAGCATCAACTCGTCCCCCATCAGTTAAAGTCAGGTTAGCAGTATCGATGGTTACACCACCTGCATTTCCCACTGCACCTGAACTAACACTAGTGAGAACACCAGTAAATCCAACTAAATCACCAGTAAATCCAACTAAATCTTCACCACCATCAATAGTGATGGTATCGCTAGCGGTAATATTAACCGAACCAGCATTCCCCTCACCAGAGGTATCAGTTTCAATTTCCCCTCCATTGCTCAGAATCAGAGTACCAGTATTAATTATGATATCTCCAGCATCTCCCACTGCTTCTGAATTGACCTCACTGGTAACATCACTATCATCGCCCCTGGAATCTACACCATCAATAGTGATAGTATTGCTAGCGATAATATTAATCAAACCAGCATTCCCTTCACCAGAGGTATCACTATTAATTTCCCCTCCATTGCTCAGAGTCAGAGTACCAGTATCAATGGTCACATCTCCGGCATCCCCTTGACCAAAAGTACTAGCAGAAACTTGTCCGCCATTGGTTGCTGCAATCGAACCAGTATTAATCGTAATATTGCCTGAATTGCCGACTCCATCAGAGCTAACTTGATTTAAAATACGACTCTCATCAAGGGTTATATTTTCAGCAACATCGATAGTCACATCCCCTGCTTGTGCCTCGGCAGATGTGGATTCAGGTCTAATTCCTGCTCTAATGAAACTACGACCAAATTCTTCTCCTGCTGATAAATTTAAGTTACGAGCATTGACACTAATACTTCCTCCCCCTGTTCCCCTGGCATTTACATCGGCACCATTGCTCAAATTAATATCTGCTTTGGTTACTCCATCAGGAAAGCTTAAACTACCATCGTCATTAATCCCAACTGTTCCTGCTTGAGATAATCCCCCTAATTCTATGTTTCCTCCCTGAGCAGTAGCTTCCCCCGCCTCAAAATTAATATTACCGCCAATCAAAGCTAGATTATTACCAGGCTCAACTTCCAAGCCGACAAATTCTTCTGCACTATTTTGAGCAAAGGAACGATTAGTTATTTCTCCTGGATTATCCCGAAAACCTAAACCAATCGGTGCATTAATCGTTAATAAAGGAGGATTTTCTAAATCTGTCGCCCTAAATTCTCCATCCTCAAACAGAATACTGCTAGCACTACTACCATAAAACGAACCACCAACATTTAAACTGGCATTCTCACCAAAAATAATCCCCGCAGGATTAATCAGAAATAAATTAGCACTACCATTTGCCCGAATCAAACCATCAATATTGGAGATATTTCCCCCTGTAACTCTAGACAAGATATTGGCTATATCAGCAGCGTTATCAAAAAATGCCGAACCCCCATTGGGAACGGAAAAATCTTGAAAACTATGAAATAAATTATTCCCTGCTCTATTTCCATCTTGGATCGTAAAATCATTTCCCTCGGCATTAACTGTAGTGCTGGTAGTGCCGTCTGGTGTTACTTGTGCGGTAGCTGATTTGACAAAAATTCCTGGAATGATCGTGCAGCCAACCAAAAACAGTAATAGAGATAATTTCTTTTTCATGTTGAACTTTTCAACTTCTCGATACTTTAGTTGAGATGCATTATACAGATATAAGTATTTAAAATCAGTTAACTAAATTTAGGTTTATCACAGAAGTTTATTTAATTGAGTCAAGACTAGATCGAATGTTATGGTGATTGTTTGCTCTATCCTCAAGTCAAAGACGATTGGATAGTTAAACTACTAAGCTGATGTGCATTTAAACTGTATATTTTTGTATATTTTTCAATTAAGTAACAAACTATCAAACCCTCTCCCCGTCTCCTCATTGATGGTTATTATATGATTATGTAGATATTTGATGCATTTGATGCACCAAAGCGAACCCAAACCCCTGTTGGGATAATGGAAAAAGATTATGTTCTTAATAGCATTTAGACTTATTGTTCTTTTAGCAGCGGCATACTTATTTGGTCTGATCGTGGCTTGGTTGTTCTCGTTGTTCAATAATAATAACGGTGGTGATGACTTCGGGGGGGATGAACCTGTTCCTCCCAAACCACCAGAACCAGGAAAAACCTTGTCGCCAACAAAAGGCAAAAAACGATTAGTCGAAGTTGATGAATCCTATTACCTTGAAGAATTCGATTTAAATAAAAAGCAATAACTTAACCTCTTCGCAGATAAATTAACCGTCTTGGAGATTGGCGATCTGATCGCACCTTTTACGGCTTTTTCGGTATGATCTTGCGCCGTTAAAGTTGCTCAAAATAATGATAACAAATACGGGCAGTCCGCAAACCCATCGCCTTTAGGCATGGGTTAGGACGACTCGGCACATTTATGTGCCGTGAATAAATTATACTTTATTTGTTCACTATGTTAAAATAGTGAAATGATAACAGTGACTTACCAATACAAACTCAAACCAAATAATCAACAAATCAAGACTTTTGACCAGTGGCTTGACACTTGTCAAAAAGTCTGGAACTTTGCGCTTAGAGAAAGAAAAGATTGGGTTAACTCCCGTAAGTCACCTATTAATAGTTGCTCTCTTAGAGCAGAATATATCATTCCTGCAGATGCACCTAGACCTAATTATTTTAGCCAAGCTAAGCAGTTAACAACTGCCAAAAAAATCTATCCTGAATTAACCATTCCTCACGTCCATGTTTTGCAGCAAACCCTAAGACAATTAGAGGCTGCTTTTGTCTCAATGTGGGAGAGAGGACATGGGTTTCCAAGGTTTAAAAAAAAGCTACGCTCTTTTGTTTATCCAGATGTAAAAGATAAAGCAGTTGAACCAGGGCGGGTTAAGTTGCCTAAAATTGGTTGGGTACGAATGCGAATGTCTAGAGAGTTGCCCAAGGGATATACTCTCAAGCAAATCAGAGTAGTAAAAAGAGCTAGTGGCTATTTTGTCATGCTCTGTTATCAATTAATTATAGATATTCCCAACCCTGTTTTTTCAGGACATCCGTTAGGTGTAGATATCGGTCTGAGCAAATATCTTGCTACTTCAGATGGCGAACTAATTTCTAGACCTCGTTTCTTTAACAAGCTTCATGGCAAGCTAAAATCGCTGCAAAGAAGATTAAAGAACAAGCAAAAAGGCTCTAGTAATTGGCATCGTTTAAACCAAAAAATAGCAAGAGTTCATCAAAAAATCTCAGACACAAGAACCGACTGGCAGTTTAAACTTGCCCATCATCTTTGCGACCAAGCTGGAGGAATATTTGTAGAAGATCTTAACTTGAAAGCTTGGGCTAAGGGATTGTTCGGCAAACATACGTTAGATGCTGCTTATGGGCAGTTCTTCAATATCTTGTCTTATGTGTGCTGGAAACGTGGAGTGTATTTTGCCAAGGTAGATAAAAACTATAGTTCGCAAATTTGTCCTAACTGCCAAACCCATACAGGCAAAAAAGACTTAAGCGAACGAATACACTCTTGTAGCAACTGTGGCTATATAACCAATAGAGATGTAGCAGCAGCCCAAGTTTTGTGTCAGAGAGGATTAGTAGCGGTCGGACAGCCCGTGAAAGAAATAGCTTCTGGAGGCGTTCTGTCGGGGGTATTTAACAATGTCTAGACAAGAGCCTGTGAGAGAAGAATCCAACCTTTTTAGCGTAGCGGAAAGGTTGGAGTGTCAATATGCCTGAAGTTTATTGGACTCAACTCCACACCAGATTGCATCAAACTCTGCGCCAGCGATCGCTTTTACCCCAAGGAGAAAGAGTTTTAATTGCTGTATCGGGAGGACAGGATTCTTTATGTTTGGGTAAGTTATTATTAGATTTGCGTTCAAAATGGGATTGGCAACTGGCGATCGCTCATTGCGATCATCAATGGTCAACAGATGCGGGAATTGCCGAAAGAGTAAATCAGGTAGCGAATAATTGGAATTTACCTTTTTATCTCAAAATCGCTAATGTTCTCAAAGAAACTGAGGCGGCGGCGAGGAAATGGCGTTATCAGGCTTTAGTGGGAATTGCCAGAGAAAAAGAGTTTAAATATATTGTTACAGGACATACCAAAAGCGATCGCGCCGAAACTTTATTATATAATCTTATCCGTGGTGCAGGGGCAGATGGATTAGCAGCTTTAGACTGGCAACGCCCCTTAAAAAGCGAAATTACTTTAGTGCGACCAATTTTGAATGTATATCGTCGAGAAACTCTACAATTCTGTCAGCAGTTCGACTTACCTATTTGGTTTGATGTAGTAAACGAGAACAATAAATATGCTCGTAATCGGATTCGTGGCGACTTGATTCCTTATCTCCAAGAGAACTTTAATCCCCAGGTAGAAAATTCTCTAGCACAAACAGCGGAATTGTTAAGGGCAGATGTAGAATATTTAGAAGCTACTGCACAGCAATTACTACAACGGGTACAAAGAAATAATTATCAATTAAATCGTCTAGAGTTACGCAGCGCACCTATCGCTCTACAGCGTCGAGTAATTCGTCAGTTTTTGCCTCGAGTAATCACAAGACAACCAAATTTTGAGCAAATAGAAGCAGTAGTTAATTTGATTAGCGCACCCAATAAAAGCCGTACTTCCACTTTACCAGGAGGCGCGATCGCTGAAGTAGCAGGAGAATGGATTATTTTTATCAGTAACTCTATTAATAGCTAAAAGCTAAAGACTAAGAGCTAAAAGCTTTTTCTAATATTTTGCTCTTGCTACTCAATTACGATTAGCGATCGCTTCGTACCTCTCTCGTTCTTAATTTCCAGTACAATTGATAAAAGTTAACAAGTATAGTAATACTGTACACAATCCGTTAGGGAGTAAGAGATAAAATTGTTTGTTCTCAATGGTTATGAATATTTTCTAGGTTTCTTACTTATTTGTAGTGCAGTTCCCGCTTTAGCTTTGACTGCCTCGAAACTGTTAAGACCTAATAATGGCGGTCCAGAACGTCAAACAACCTACGAATCTGGAATGGAACCCGTTGGTGGAGCATGGATTCAATTTAACATCCGCTATTATATGTTTGCCTTGGTTTTCGTTGTCTTTGATGTAGAAACAGTATTTTTATATCCTTGGGCAGTAGCTTTCAGTCGGTTAGGATTGCTAGCATTTGTAGAAGCCCTGATTTTTATTGCAATTTTGGTAATTGCTTTAGTGTATGCCTGGAGAAAAGGAGCTTTGGAGTGGTCATGAATTCCCCAACATTTGAACAACAGCAGACAGAAAAAATACTCAATCCGATTAACCCCACAAAGGTAACTCAGGATTTATCAGAAAACGTCATTTTAACTACTGTAGACGATCTTTACAACTGGGCAAAGCTATCTAGTCTGTGGCCAATGCTATATGGTACAGCCTGTTGTTTTATTGAATTTGCAGCTCTAATCGGCTCTAGATTTGATTTTGACCGCTATGGTTTAGTACCTCGTTCTAGTCCTCGTCAGTCGGACTTGATTATTACCGCAGGTACAATCACCATGAAAATGGCTCCTGCTTTGGTTCGTCTCTATGAAGAGATGCCCGAACCCAAGTATGTAATTGCTATGGGTGCTTGCACCATTACTGGAGGAATGTTCAGCAGCGACTCAACTACAGCAGTGAGGGGTGTAGATAAACTAATTCCTGTGGATGTATATATTCCTGGTTGTCCTCCTCGTCCTGAAGCCATTTTTGATGCAATTATCAAGCTGCGGAAAAAAGTTTCTAACGAAGCTTTACAAGAACGTGCCGCAGTTTCAGAGCAGACTCATCGCTATTACAGCACCACACACAACATGAAGATGGTTGAGCCTATTCTAACTGGTAAATATATCCAGTCAGCAACTCGTCAAGCACCACCCAAAGAGTTAGCAGAAGCAATGGGAATGCCCTTACCTGCGATCGAATCAGCAGCAAAAGAGGAGGTAGAAAGTGACAGAACCGAATAAAGAAAATCAAAATTCTGAAGAAAATGCCGCAGCATCAGAAATAGTTGCTGCGGGTCAAACCTCTAGCTGGCTCACCGAAAATGGCTTTGATAATGAAGCTTTGGTCGCAGATACCTCTGGTATTGAAATGATTAAAGTAGAAGCAGATTTATTACTGCCCATCGCCACTGCCTTGTATGCTTATGGTTATAATTATCTTCAGTGCCAGGGAGCTTATGATTTAGGGCCAGGAAAGGAACTAGTTAGCTTTTATCATCTAATTAAAGTCGCTGATGATGTTGAACAAGCCGAAGAAGTTCGCTTAAAAGTTTTTCTTCCTAGAGATAACCCGAAAGTTCCTTCTGTCTATTGGATTTGGAAAGGGGCTGACTGGCAGGAGCGAGAAAGCTACGATATGTTTGGCATTATCTACGAAGGACATCCTAATCTCAAGCGAATTTTGATGAACGAAGATTGGATTGGTTGGCCTTTACGGAAAGATTATGTATCTCCTGACTTTTACGAACTACAAGATGCTTATTAGATTTACAGTGTTTTTGCTTAAGCCAACTTAATTGACTCACTTTAAGTGATGCAATCTGCCGTAAGTAGCGAATAGTAAGTAATAAGTAGAAAGTTTTATTGAACTAAAACTTTTTGTAAGTTTGGATAAACACATTTAAAAATATTGTATGTAGAGATTTTCCACAATGTCTCTACATTTTTTTATGGTTTTGAGCGTTCATGTTGCCCAGATATGAAGAAACCAGCCAATTATAATTCCCAAGAAAACAAAACGTACAACCTGCCAGAAGATATCGGGTAAAAGAATACTTTCTAAATTAAGTTCAAGACTGTCTAGCTCTTGCTGGAGGTGGCGCAGTTCCGTTTTTAATGGCTCTGGGCTAGATTTATCTTTTTGTTGCTGTTTTAATTCTTGCTGACGCTCTTTGATTTGCGATCGCCTGCTCACATCCTGCTTAACCTGAGTATAACGCTCTTGTAACTTGAATAAAGATTTTTCTACCTCAATTAACACCTGTTTTAAGTCATTTTCTTTGGTGTCGTCAGATTTAGGAGATGACATCGTTAAAATTAAAATTAAATATAGACCAACTTAAACCGACTCGATATTAACTCATGTCTCAAACAACGCCCCTATCAACTCCTAAAATTCCTGCTAATATAACTGATTTAGAATTAGCCCAAGCCGTAGCCGAACGAAGTGCGATCGCACATCAGGATTGGCATCGTCTCAAAGGAAATCGTCAAGCTCAGGCAAAACAACAGCTAGCCTCAGCATTAGTATTCTTGCTTAAAGATCAACCCCAAGAAGCTTTGCAACATCTCAATCAGGCAGCGGGATGGTTAGATGGCTCTTTGGCTTCCCCTCCTTGCCCCGATGCTCAACGTAAAAAAGCCAATAAAGCCTAAACTGGCGTTGGTGATTTAATGTATGAAACTGATAGTAATACTGTTCGTAGCTTTTAGCTGCAGCCTGCTTCGCAGGCAAGCGTCGCACTTTCGCGACTTGGGCGCTTCACGCCCTGCGCTCTTAGCTCTTAGCTTTCGATCCTCATCTTTCATTTGATGATTTTAGTAATCATACCCTGATTCACCAACGCCCCTAAACTAAGCTGTCACGGATTGATCGATAATTATTAGAATTCTCTAGCTGTCTTAAAAATTGAATAAAAACTTACAGCGATTTTCAGTTGAATAGAACACAGTTAGTAGTTCGGAGTTCGGAGTACTCGCTGCGCTACGGAGTGAGGAGTTAGTCTTTGCTTCTTCCCTATCTCCTCCATCTTCCCCAAGTCCCCAAGTCCCCCCTACTCCCTTGCTCCCCTGTGCTCCTCTGCCTAATACAAAGATGTGGTCTACCAAGCACGAAAACTGCTGTAAGAGTTTGG
>JASJDX010000391.1 GCA_030064975.1 Pleurocapsa sp. MO_192.B19 | reverse complement strand
ATCGGCTCTACCGAACTTACAGTGTTGAATTTGGGTAAAATGCCGAGCTGTAAACGGCTTGAGCAAAAAGTATACACAATCAAACTATTAAGAAATCAAAGTCTTGCAGAGCAAGACTTTCAATAGTTAGTTTCTAACAGTTTTACATTAGACCTCTTGCATGAATACGAAATTTCGAGCTTTCAGAGATTAGTATTAATTCTCTAAATTACATACTCCAAATCGTATTTAGGCTTTTACAAAATTATTCATGCAAGAAGTCTATTACAGGTTCGGTAGAGCCGTAATAAATAATATTGAAGTAGTGTTAAAAGCGATCGCCTTAACTATTAAATCCTAGAAGAAGTAAAGCGATCGCCTATCTCTAATTTCAATATTAGAAAAGACCATCGCCATATTTGTTATTCAACAGCTTGATTTATGATTCAGTAGGTTTCATCACCACCACACCATAAGCTTTTGGATTAAGATATTTCTGGGCAGCGTTTTGTAAGTCTGCGGCAGATATATCCTGGATATGTTCAGGATAATTGAGAGCGGGGGCTAAATCCTGTAGTTGAGAATAATAGTAACCATAGAGGTTAGCGCGATCGCTTGGTCTTTCATTGGCAAAGATAAATCGATTGGCAACTTGAGTACGAATACGGTCAATATCTTTAGTGGCAATGGGTTCAGCTTGAATAGTGGCAATCTGTTGTGCGATCGCCTGTTCTACTTCCGCAATATTTTCGGTAGGCAAGCTGGCAGAAATATAAAATACTCCCTGATGGGTTTGAGTCATGTTACTGACTCCAATTTGATTTACTAAACCTTTTTCTTCTCGTAGTTCTCTAAATAAACGGGATACTTTACCCTGTCCTAAAATTACCGCTAAGATATCTAGTGCATAGGTTTTGTCTAAATCTTCCATCCCTGGTACACGCCAAACCATGACCAACCGCGCCTGTTGTAAAGTTTCGTCAGTATATTCACGACGGATAATTTCGGTAAATGGCTGTTCAGGAGTTACCAATGGTGTGCTGTTCTTAGCATAGTCGCTACGAGAATCATGATGTTGCTCAAATCCTGCCTTAACAATATCAATTAACTCTTCTACAGGTAAGTTGCCGACAACTGCTGCTGTCATTGACTCAGGTTGATACCAAGCACCATGAAAATCACGCATTTGTTGCGATCGCAAATTTTCAATTACTTCCGCTGGGCCCAATACAGGACGACGATAGGGAAGAGTTTCAAAACAAGTTTCCATGGAACGATAGAAAGTACGACGGCGAGGATTATCTTCCGAACGACGAATTTCTTCTAGGACAACTAATTTTTCCCGTTCAAAAGCTTCATTTTCTAAACTAGGATTTAAGACTACATCTAGCTGTAAGGGAGCAAGTTCGGCAAAGTCTTTGGGTGCAGTGGTTATATAGTAGTGTGTATAGTCTTGACTAGTAGCAGCATTAGTTACCGCCCCTCGTTCCTCGATTAACTGTTCAAATTCACCAATTTCCAGATTAGGCGTACCTTTAAACACCATGTGTTCTAAAAAGTGTGCCATCCCGTTGATCGCGTCATTTTCTTTGGCTGAACCAACATTAATCCAGACATTAAGATTTACTGCTTCGACGGGCATTCGTTCAGCAATAATTGTTAAACCATTATCTAGTTGGCGTATAGTTGGGGCGTTAAGTTTTGGCTGGCTTGTCAGAATTGAAGTCATTAAAATATTATTTTTAGTTATAGCAAGTAAATTGAAAACTTATAATTATTCTAGTCATTATTTGCCTGTGGTAACTGGATTTTGACCGTAAAAGGGTACAATTTCCGACCATTGAGTAAATTTATTTTGTTGCCAATCTAAATAAGCTAGATCCAGAATACTAGTTACTGTGGTAGCAGTATGAGCATCAGCTTCAATTAATTGATAAGGAAATTCCAGATTAGCTAATGTTTGCTGCCAAGCTTCTAAACTCATCAGAGTATCTGCCAGATAAGTTTGGATATTACTCTGATGGTCTAGCTGATAAATAGCAACAAATAATTGTTCTCGTCTAGCATCCATTTGTACTGCTAAGAACTTTCTTTCCTTGGGATGGTATGATGCTGCGATCGCTGCCAGGTTAGAAATACCAAATAGAGGAATATCAAGTTGTTGGGCGATAGTACGGGCAGTAATAACCCCCACACGAGTTCCTGTAAAACCACCAGGGCCTTTAGCAACAGCAATAAATTGGATATCCCGCCAAGTTTGAGGAGAGATTATTTCTTGTAAATATAGATGCAGATGGGACGCTAAATCTCGCCCCAAGTCCCAAATCTGACTTCGACTGTCCCCTCCATAATTATTAATAGCTATTCCTAATTTTGGTGTACTAGTATGAAGAGCGATCGCATATTGACTATTGCTAAGAGTAAGCATAGATTAACCAACTTTTGATTTAGTTATGACTGTATTAGTTATGACTGTAGCGGATATTAAACCTTGGTAAATAATATCAATTCTTATTTATAATTTAATGTCGGGCTAAAACTTATGTTGCCTTATACCTTGGGTAGAGGTAAGAAGCAAGAGGATTACTATGATCGGATGTAAAACACAAGTTTATGAATTGGATTGAGTGGGCAAAAGAGCTTCAGGCAATTAGCCAAACTGGATTACACTATGCAACGGAGCAATTTGATCGCGAACGTTATCGACGTATTGGGGAAATTTCTGCCGAGATATTGGCAAACTACAGCAATATATCTAGGGATCAATATTTAGAATTTAATGCGGCGGAGTTTGGCTATGCAACTCCCAAAGTTGATGTGCGCGGAGTTGTTTTTAAAGACTCGAAGATTTTGTTGGTGAGAGAAATTGCCGATCATGGACGTTGGACATTGCCTGGGGGATGGGCAGATGTTAATGAAACCCCAGGTGAATCAGTGGTTAGAGAAGTTTTTGAAGAATCAGGGTTTGAAACTCAAGCTATTAAATTGCTGGCGGTTTATGACCGAGAAAAACAAGAACACCAACCAGCTTATCCTTATCACGTTTACAAACTATTTTTTCATTGTGAAATTATCGGCGGAGAAGCTTGTATAAGTAACGAAACTAGCGAAGTTGCTTTCTTTGGAAAACAAGAAATCCCTGAATTATCCGAGTCTAGAGTGACCAAAAAACAAATATCTAGATTTTTTGAATATTATCAAAATCTCAATTTATCCACCGACTTTGATTAAATATACAGCATGGTATTTTCAATTACGTTAAATTTAAGAATTAATTCCAAGCGTTCCGAAGGCTACGCCTAGCGTAATCCCTTGATTCATGCAAGAGATCTAGTCACTTTTAAGTTGCTTATTTGGTTGAACTTTTAATTTGATTACCATCACTTCTGATTATGGAAAAATAATTGGAAATTGAATAAACTCTATCAATAGATACAGCAACAGTAGCTTATTCTTGTAGTAAATGTTTAAGCAGGTATTTAATAAGAGGTTAACTAAAGGAGATTGAGCATGAATGCATCGGAGAGAGCCAGAGGGTTGAATATCGCTACTAAAATTGCCTCTGTGGTTACTTTGTTTAAAGCACAGTTTCCCGATGCCAAAGCCGATCTCAAACCCTGGAAAAACGATCCTGACACTCTTGAACTAGTAGATCCCGATTCAATTGATATTGGGTTTCATTTTCCTGGCTGGAGTAGACGTTACCAAAGCAACAGTATTTTGGTGCAAATTCGTTTTTATAAAGATCCTTCGGAAGAAGAAGAAGAAAAGTTGATTGGCGTGGAAACCTGCGGTTTTAGTCATGTAGGTCAAGCTTGGAAATTTTCCACGATCGATAATTGGGAATTTATTGGTCAGTGTCAACCAGCCGAAGATGCTGAACAACAACTAAAGCTATTTTGTCGTCAGGTATTTGAATTATTTCAGTAAATTATTTCAGTAAATTCTTAATCATCTTGAGATGAATAATATCCGCTTCAATAAATTTTTCTCCTACTGCTTCAAATCCTAATTGCTGATATAGCTTAGCAATATATTCTTGCGCGTGAACTACTGCCGTAACTTTGTTTTGCCGAGCAATAGCTGCTAAGGCTTGTTCCATTAATCTTTTACCAATGCCCTGCTTTCTTGCTGCTGGTAAAACGGCTAACCTTTCAATTTTAGCCGTTGTTTCACTGATCTCTCTAATTCTGGCTGTAGCTACTGGCTGATTGTCAAGATAAGCTAAAAAATGAGTAGCATCATCATCTAACCCATCAAACTCTAACTCAGCGGCTACTCCTTGTTCTTCCTGAAATACTTTAGTCCTAATCTGTTTAATTGCATCGATTTGATCTTGATATCGTACTGTTTTAATTTGCAAATCCATCTTTGAGTAATAATAAGCAACTATACTTACAGCAGTTTTCATGCTTGATAGACTACGTTGTTGATTAATTAGTTTTTAGCTATTAGCTGCAGGCTGCAAAGCAGCCAAGTCGCGAAAGTGCGACGCTTCATCGCTCCGCGATGTGCGCTATTAGCTATTAGCTTTTTAGATTAAATTTGCGTGTTCTACTCAACCCAAAAGCGCAGTAAAACTCTCTAACCTTTAACACATACAACTTGCTTGAGAGTCGCAACAACTTCGACTAAATCTTCTTGTTGTGCCATTACTTGTTCAATCGGCTTATATGCTCCAGGAATTTCATCGATGATTTTGCTGTCTTTACGACATTCAACCCCTTGAGTTTGCTCAATTACATCTTCAACAGTAAACTGCTTTTTGGCTTTGGTACGAGACATTAATCGCCCTGCACCGTGACTACAATTGTGAACCAAGACAGGAGTATAATACTTGGTAAAAACTATGTAGTTATGATTATCTTGAATCGTGAAATTATAAACAGGTTGTTTGCCAGCATCGTCTATGCTAAACACTCGATTCATTGCCAAAGTAGAATCTAGATCTTGACTTTCAAATTTATCCAGATTAATCATCTTGTTTTGTTTGGCGTAACTTGTAAGATCGGTATAAGATAAACTTCCTCCTACTAAAGAGGATGCCAATAATAGCTTATCTCCGTATAATCTTTCAGGAGGAGTTGCGATCGCTAATCTTTGACACAAAGAACTTAATTTTGTCATTAAGATATTATCTCGAAACTCGATTACGTAGCTATCGCGATTACGATACACCTTATATGCTGTACCTAATGCTAGGAAGGTACAAATCAGATAGGAAAACATTTTTTCTTTACCGATACTGATAGAAATAGTTCCTTTATTATGGCTACCATCGCCATCAAGATATCCTGCGAGAAAATGTAAAGCAAGATAGGAGTTGCTAATTAAGATTTTATGTAATTGAGGTAATAGATCGATTACTCTTTTTACCAAATCTAAATCGTTAACAGTAATTTCTGTAAGATTTTTACCCTGAATATTTCTTCCTTTGATTTGAGTGACTCTAGCAGAAGAAGTTCGACGAGAAACCTTAGACGTATAATTTCTAAAAGACTTTTCCAGATAATCTATAAATGGCTGTTTGGCTTGAGTCGTAGATTGATATATTCTGATATGTCCTTGCATATATTTTCCACCACGAGGTCGATTATCTATTTCTGGTGAATTTTTTCTTGCTTGATAATGAATTGTGCCATCAGAAAGAATAACTCCTAATAAATAGTAGAAGTTAGCATCTTGTGCTTCTATGGGCAGATTGGAGACTAGATTAACTTGAGTAGGAACAATGACTCCTCCCTGATTTTTAGCTAAATCTTCTATAGCTTGATAAGTTAATTTTCCCTTTTGATAAGTAGCCATAGGATGATTGCTAGTACTAACCAAAGTATTATCTTGTCTGCGTCTTGTCTGAGATAGGCAATAACTTTTGACTTCTACCTCTCTGACGCTACTGTCTACAATTGGTTTTAATTCAAATTTACGAGACTGTTCGTTATAAGAAACTAATTCAATAGATTCAGCAGAATCATAAACATCTTTAATTAACATCAAGCCTTTGTTAGTTAAAACTTGAGTCTCTCCAATGAAACAACTGCAATAACTATCGTGGTTGCCTTTACCCTTGACGATATAAGATTTAGTCCCCATCGAACCAGGAATAATTCCATAATCCTCTTTTCGCGCCCTTACAGCCCCTTTGCGGGTAACATAGATATCCTCGCCAAAGTGGACTTCTTTTTCAGCGTAATTGTGGTGACAGTTGACGGATAATAGAGGTTTAGTTTCTTTGCCACCCGTGACAAAATCCTCCACGATCTTTTTAAACCGCCCCATCATTACATCGCGGTTAAAACGAGCATAGTCTTGCGCCCACTGGAGATCGCGCCAATATGCCTCAAATTCAGGCGTACCAGCGACAAAATAAGCTAAGTCAGGATCGGGCAAACTGAGATTGGCTAATTGGGCTAGTTTTTTCCCCGTAGATATATGACACTGTGCCAGTTTATTGCCAATATGTCTCGAACCAGAATGCAGCATCAACCAGACATAATTATCTGTATCCAAACACAGTTCGATAAAGTGATTTCCACCACCTAATGAACCCATTTGTTGCAGGGCTTTGTTATCTAAATCCTGTACCCCTGGATGAAGTTCTTTAAAATCGCGCCAGCCTTGCCAGTTGGTAACATTTTTCTCGATATTTTTGTTACCCCATCTACCGACAGGAATCGATCGCTCGATCTGATGGCGAATTTTTTTCAGTTTGCCTTCGACGCGATCGCCCGTAAAAGGCATTTTGACCGCAGCCATCCCGCAACCAATATCCACCCCGACAGCAGCAGGAATCACCGCGTCTTTAGTGGCAATCACAGATCCGACTAATGCCCCTTTACCTAAATGAACGTCAGGCATTAGTGCCACGTGCTTAAATACAAACGGTAGCGATGCTACATTCTGCGCCATCTGCGCTTCTTGTTTGTCGAGTTGGTGATTTGCCCAAGACAATACAGGTTTTTTAGTCGATAAATCTAATTGTTCGTGTGGCATAACCTTATCTTTAAGACTACGAATATATTACAACACTTCGGATAGTTTTGCTGCGGGGATTATAAAGATATACTTAAAGCTGTTTTGACAAAACTTAATATATGAATAGCTTTAACTGGCAAAAGAAGTTCGATTTACCTCCTTTATTTTGGCTAATTGCTCTAATTGCTTTAATTAACTCCATCAGCTTCACCATCATTATTCCTCTGCTTTATCCCTATGCCAAACAGTTTGGTTTGAGCGATTTTCAAGCTAGTTTGCTGACTACCGCTTTTGCCTTATCTCAGTTTTTTGGTACGCCGATTTTAGGCAAACTCTCAGATCGTCTGGGACGTAAATACATTTTAGTCTTTAGTTTGGCGGGGACAGTAGTAGCCAATTTACTTGCTAGTATAGCTGGGGTTGCTTGGCTGTTATATGCTGCTCGTATCTTAGATGGCTTAACAGGGGGAAATAATTCCGTAGCCAGTGCGGTGATTAGCGATATTACAACTCCCCAACAGCGTCCCAAAGCTTTTGGAATTTTCGGTGCTACCTTTCGTTTGGGGTTTGTGATTGGCCCTGTATTGAGTTACGTAGCGCAGCAATTGCCGACTTTACCTGGCATTTCCGCTTTGGGAATGAGCTTTTTGGTCAGTGCTGCGATCGCAGCTTTTGCTTCATTACTAACTCTATTTTTCTTACCCGAAACTACCTCTCGACAGGGAGAATTTAAATTAAGCTGGAATGATTTTGCCTTTGGGAAGATCGCTAAGTCGGCTACTAGACCGAGATTAGGCAAGTTGTTTATTTTAACTTTCTTGAGTGGTAGTACCTTTACAATTTTTACATTTGCCTTTCAACCATTTTTTCTCAATGTCTTAAATCGAGATGCCAAAGGACTGGCGATCGTCTTTGCCTTGGTAGGAATTTTAGGCTTTATCTCTCAAGTATTTGCCCTCGATCCTTTAAGTAAAAAATTTAATCTGATTAATATTATTGGTGTTTCCTTGGCTTTGCGGGGTTTAACTTTCTTATTGATGCCAACTTTTCCTACCTATGGCGCATTTATCACGATTATGTCCATCTTTGGGATAGTTAATTCCTTCCCCATGCCTTTGATCGATACCGTCTTATCCCTCAATTCCGATACCAAAGAACAAGGAGAAATATTAGGAATCAACTCCTCTTATCTGAGTATGTCCAATGCCCTCGGCCCTGTAATCTCTGGTTTATTAGTTAGTTTAAATTACACTACCCCTTTGTGGATTACGGGGTTTCTAACCATTTTAGTCGCGGGTTTTGCCTTTAATCTTAAGTCTCGATTTAGATGTAATAAAGCAGTAGTTGGTGGTTAAAGTAAATTTCGTTGTAGTTTTGCGATCGCAGCATACTCGGTTTTAAAGCAGTCTAACAGACGACAATAGATCGGCAAAATCTGTTGATATATAGCTACATTTTCCGCAATTGGTTGATGGTGATGGATTTCTTGATTAATAAATCGACTTTCGGCTAAGTCTTCAATTTCCCCTAGGGCATAAAGTCCTAATAATGCTGCTCCTAAACAAGAACTTTCGTAAGTTTCAGGAATAGCAACTTCTCTGGCAAATATATCAGCTAACATCTGTCGCCACAGGGAAGAACGGGCAAAACCACCTGCTGCTCTAATACTTTTTACTTCACCAGTAATCGATTCTAAAGCTTGAAATACCAAATATAAATTGTAGACTACACCTTCTAATATTGCCCGAATTAAATGGGCTTTATTGTGATGCAATGCCAAACCAAAAAAGCTGCCTCTAGAGTTAGCATCCCATAACGGCGATCGCTCTCCTGCTAAATAGGGATGAAAGATCAAACCTTCCGAACCTGGGGGAATGGTGTTAGCGATCGCCGTCAGCATATCATAGGGGTCTTGATTGAGTAATTTGGCAGTATCAATCTCGGCATCTGCTAATTGGTCGCGTACCCAGCGCAGAGTAATTCCGCCATTGTTAACCGCACCACCAACTACCCAGTAATCTTCGGTCAAGGGATAACAAAACAAACGCGCTTGGGGGTCAGTTTGAGGTTTCCCGATCGTGGCGCGAACTGCTCCACTTGTACCTACTGTAACCGCGACAATGCCAGGAGAAATTGCCCCTACCCCTAAATTGGCGAGAACTCCATCACTAGCACCAATAACTACAGGTGTATTGGCGGTAATACCCATCCGCTCGGCATATTCTGACTTAAGCGAACGCAAGATCTGAGTAGTTGGTACGGGTTGAGATAGTTGAGAAGCCTTGATTCCGACAACAGACAGTGCGCCCGAATCCCAGGTTAAGCGATTTAAATTAAATAAGCCCGTTGCTGAAGCGATCGAATAATCTACGACATATTCTTGAAATAGCTGCCAAAATATATATTCCTTAATTGAGATAAATTTTGCTGCTTGCTGTCAAAGTTCACTGTTGGTATCCCTCAACCACATTAGCTTAACTAAGGGTGACATGGGATGGATTGGTGTTCCCGTACGAACATAGATCTGGTGTCCATCGCGATCGCGTTTGAGCTTATCTGCCCAATTAGCACTACGATTATCTGCCCAAGTCAAACTCGGTGTTAAAGGCATTCCCTCCTTATCTACAAGGATTAAACTGTGCATTGCAGTACTAAAAGATAAGCAGAGAAGATCGCAGGGGTTTATTTCACTTTGGGCAACTACCTGTTTCACAGTTGTCAGCACCGCTTGGAAAATTTCATCGGGATCTTGTACCGCTGCCCCTGGGGTTGGTGCATTGAGAGGATACCCCACTGCGTGTTGCTCAATTAATTCACCGCGATCGCTATACAATACTGATTTAGTGCTAGTCGTACCAACATCAACACCAATTACATATTTACTCATTTGTTTGATTAAAATCCGATCGGGAATTGTTGAAAAATCTCTAATTTATTAGTTTTTGTTTCTTCTTTAGAGATGTTATCCCAAATCAAAGTATACCGTCGAGCGAATATTGCTATTGTTCATTTTAACGCTAACAACTACAGCGATCGCCATAATCTCAATTAAGATTCAGGCTGATGAATTAAATACTGTCAGGCTAGGTAACAAACATTTTTTAGCTTAGACTACAGATTAATCGGTAAAGTCTTTCGTCGCCTATGATTGCAGTCACCC
>JASJDX010000016.1 GCA_030064975.1 Pleurocapsa sp. MO_192.B19 | reverse complement strand
CTTCATCGACGATGAAAAGGTTGAACTAGATCACATAGACGGCAATCACAATAACTGGGACAACAAAAACCTCCTAGCAATACACCGTAGCTGTCATCAATATTTCCACATGGGCAAAAGCGAAAGCTAAGATTTTCGACAGCCGAGTGCAGTGAAAATTGCACCCTCGGATTTCAAAGAGAGGGGCCAGAGGTTATACTCTCCCTCGACTCTGCTCACTCGTAGCCAGATATTTCCAAGAGGGTTAAGAGTGTAAAATTTTTGTGTCTTTAAAAATAACTTTCCGCTCAATTAGTTGCGTTAGTAGTCAATTAGAATACAATTATTGAACGTATAATAGTTTATTGTCAGGTATCCAATCTAAATTCTATGCCCACTGAACAAGAGAAGAATCCAAAACAAACACTTAATTCAGGTGGAAGTTTGGATATTACAGAGTCTTCAGCAACGACTCCTACCAAGAAACCAAAAGGAGGATTATTATTGGGGGCGATTGCTTTATTAATCGGTGGAACACTGTTCTGGCGAGCGCTTTCTAACAACGAGCAACAGGCAGTAGAAACTACCAATAATGTCGAACAGGCAAGGCTAACTGTAAAAACTATTGATGCAGCAGTTGAGCCAATTCAAGCCTGGAGTTATGGGGATGGATATGTTAGTGCGGTAGTCAAAAAACACCTCAATTTTCAGGCAGAAGGAACGATTGACTATCTCAAGCAAGTTGACGGTCGAGATTTGCGGGAAGGGGACAGGGTAACTAAGGGAGAATTATTAGCCAGACTAGATTCTCGTCGATCCGATGCCGATATTACCGTCGCAACTTCGGAACAAACTAAAGCTAAAAACGAGGTAGCAAATGCAGTTGCCAGCCTCAGACAAGCCGAAGCAGACTTAGAGAAAGCACAAGCAGACTTAGAAAAAGCGAAAACCGATACCTCTTTCGCCGAAGCAGACTTAAAAAGATATCAAGAATTAGCAGCCCAAGGGGCAGTTGAAAGGCGGGAAGTTACTGTTAAAGAGACAGAGTATAAGAATGCCCAGGCAATACAGAAAGCAAATGAAGCGGGAGTACGCTTCGCTCAATCTAAAGTGGCTGCTGCCCAAACTCAAGTAGAAACTGCCGAAGCAGGAGTAAGATCTGCTGAAGCCAAACTGTCCCAAAGCAATGTTGATAGTGAAAATATAGAATTGATTGCCCCCTTTGATGGGATGATTTCCCGCCTCAATATCCGCGAGGGGGAATATTGGACACCGCAGTTGGTTAATGTCGCTGGTGACTATCAGGGAATTGTCGAAAGAGTGCCGATTATTGTAATTAACCCCGATGGCTTTGAAGTAAACGTTGAATTGCCCGCTTTTCAAGGCGGAAAGATTAAGCCAGGACAAAGAGCCTTAGTAATTTTAGATCGCGATCGCGCCAAAGCAACCTCAGGCAAGATTACGGGACAGGATTTAATGCGCTTGGCTAGTGCTAGCGGGACAGTATTTTCCGTTAGTCCCTCAGTTTCCCCAGGAGAGCGCTCGATTCGAGTTACCATCCGTATTAATGAAGGGGCAGCAAATCTTCGGGATGGAGAACAAATATCGGCTTGGATTGCGACTGAAGAAAAAGAAAACGCTACTGTTGCGCCATTTAACGCTTTTGTATCTCGTGATGGTCGTTTTAATGTGTTTGTGGTTAATGAAGCACAGGGTATTGTCGAACAACGAGCCATTAATCAGGGGATTGAAGGCTTGGCGAAAAGAGAAATTGCGCAGGGAGTCGAACCAGGAGAAAAGCTAGTTACCGAAGGCAAAAATCGTCTGGTAAATGGCGCACCTGTAGAAATTATTCCTTAATAGTTTGATTTACGAGAAGATTCCCTTAACCAATCACTTAACTGTTCTTGGGATATTTGGCTAGAAGCTACTGCCAGCATAATATTTACCACATCGACTTCGGAAGCGATAAGCACGATGCCATTAATTTGCAGAAAAACTGCCATCACAACAAAAGCAGTTCTTTTATTACCATCAACAAAAGCATGATTATTAGGAATGAGGATTTTATTATCTACACAAGTTTAATTTCCTAAGCTCTATATCATATGAGTGATTCAAAAAAAATTCTGGACTTTATTTAATCCTCATTCCTTAGCTCGACCCAAAGTAAACCCAGATCTGATAATCTATGATTTGAGAAATAAAGCTAAATTCAATCTCTCAAATTATTGCTGCTGCATTTAAAAATTATTAACGGGTATGAAATTGTGCGTATTTATTATCTCGGTCAAACGAAGCTGAAAAGCCACAGTTAATCCAGCCAGTATCAACTTTGTTAGCAAATTTACAGTTCTAGCAATACTGTTGAAGCCGAAAGTTGTAACTAGTAAAGTACTAAAAACTGAACCTATAGATTTCATGATTGATTTCTCCTTAATCAAATTCTTTTCAATTAATCGTAAAGATTCAACTGAGGAAAAACATCTGAAAAACGTCTCGAATTTACCCTCAACGAAAGAGATAGCAATTTTCTAACTTTCGTTGAACAGTTAAGTATGTTTGCCTAAGACTAAAGTCCCTCGACTCAAATATCAAAATTCCTTTCTTTTCTTTCTTTCTTTCTTTCTTTCTTTCTTGTTTATAAGCTATTTTTTATAAGCTTTTGCCGAAGCAGAAATCCAAGTATAAGCAGCAATACAAAATGGCAGCAAAATAAAAATTGATCCAGAAATCACAGGATGCTCCCTAACGGTACTAATAGAACTCATGGCTGTTAGGCCTAAACCAAGGTAAACTAAACCAACTAAGGGGATTCCAAGGACTAATAAAGCGAATTTTTTATCAGAATTCATAAATTTTTATCTCGCACAAATTTACTGGTAAGGATTTAACATTACCAAAGCCTTACAATAAAATCCTAGTCTACAAAGTTTTTAAATGATCGAGACACAAAAAATAGGGACGTTGATAAAAACCCCCCTATTGTTTACTCATTACTAAAATTTACATTCCAGGAAGATTCAAACCACTAGTTAACTCTTCCATTCGTCCACGCATCATTTCTGTAGACTGTTCATAAGCAGATTTCATGGCGGTTGTTACCGATGCAGAAAGAGCTTCTGCTCCCTGAGACATTGCATCAGGAGAAATCTCCACACGACGGGGTTCTTGGTTGCCACTCATAACTACTTTAACTAATCCGTCTTCGCTAGTTCCTTCAATTTCTAGCTGTTCCAATTCATTTTGGAGTTGTTGCGCTCCCGCTTGTACTTCCTGAGCTTTTTTGAAAGCATCAGCAAGTTCTTTCATTTTTCCTAATGGACCAAATCCTTTTCCTGCCATATCTATTTAGTTTTTAGTTTTTTTATTAGTTACTACGAAATTAACCAGAACAATAAGTTTAACTTAGAAAAAAGCTATCTAGAATTCTCCGATAAGCTTAACTTCTGGCTCTAAAGATACTGAACAATGATATTCTACTTTTTCTTGAGCATAGCGAATTAATTCAAATATATCGTTAGCAGTAGCCGTACCACAGTTAAGAATAAAGTTGGCATGGCGATGGGCTATCTGAGCATCACCAATCTTGTAACCTTTTAAACCCAGCTGTTCAATTAATCTTGCTGCTGCGTGGGGTTGAGGATTACGGAAAACGCTACCACAACTAGGAAGATGATAAGGTTGAGTCGTCTTTCGCTGCGTCCAGTTTTGATTAGAAAGTTCCATGATCTCAGCTTTGGTATAGCCAGGTTCAAGTTGCATGTTCGCCCTGACTACCAGGCGATTATCTCCCTGTAGATTAGAGGTACGATAAGCATAAGCTAAATCTTCTGGTTTTAATTCGCTAATTGTACCATCGGGAGATAAGACAGTAGCACTAACTAAAATATCTGCCATACAAGAAGTATGTGCGCCCGCATTCATCACCACCCCACCACCTACTGTACCAGGAATTCCCACCGCCCACTCTAGCCCTTTTAAACCCCTTTTAGCAGCTTTCCAGGCTAATTTTGCGATCGCTTCTCCCGCATCAGCAGTTAATAAACCCGTCTCTGGATTAAATTCGTAACTGCGGAAATATTTAGTAGAAAGTACAAAACCAGGAATACCGCGATCGCTAACTAGTAAGTTTGAACCAGCCCCTAACAAAGTCAAAGGCATATTCTGAGCCTGATACCATTCAAAACTAGCCTCCAGTTCGTCCCAGTTTCTTGGTGCAGCATACCATTGAGCATCTCCGCCAACTTTATAAGAAGTTTGGTTAGCTAGAGATACGTCAGACTGAATCAAATTATCGCTATTCATTTAATTAATAATGGATAATTAATAATTTATTATTAAGGTTGATTGATGATATCTCTTGAAACTGAATTTGGCTAGTTTTTGAAAAGTTAATACAAAGCAATTGTTCTGGGAATAGCTTGATTTAGGTTTCCCGCACCCAGAAACATTGCTAAATCTCCTGAGTGTAATATTTCTTGCTGAATAAACTGCTCAATAGAATCTACGAGTGGGTGATAGTGAACATTATCATGATTCTGGGCGATCGCTTTTACTAAATCCTCTCCACTAATGCCAAAAATATTCTTCTCTCCTGCACTATAGATATCCGTAATCACCACTACATCAGCATCTTTAAATGCAGTGGCAAATTCAGCTAAAAAAGTATGGGTACGACTATAACGATGAGGTTGAAAAATCGCTATAACCCTTTGTAGAGATTCATTACCTTCGACCTTAAGTTTAGCAGCAGCTAAAGTAACATCAATTTCACTAGGATGATGAGCATAATCATCGATAAAGGTAATGCCGTTAGCTTCTCCTCGATGCTCAAAACGTCTTTTTGTTCCTCCAAATGTGGCTAGAGATTTGGCAATCGTAGTAAATTCTAGACCTATTTGCCGTCCTACAGCGATCGCTGCTAAGGCATTACTTAGGTTATGTTCTCCCAAGAGCGGTAGCTGTAATTCCCCTAAACACACTCCCCTTTCCCAAATTTCGGCATTACTTCCTTGGGAATGATATTGAATATTCTTGGCGGTATAATCTGCCCCTCTAGCTGAATTTAGACTATAACTAATAGTAATTGCTAGTTCATCACGAATGATCGGATCGTCAATACAGCCAATTAGAGTATTACATTGTCCTGCAAAGGTTTGGAAAATACCAATTACTTCTTGAATATCTTGATAGCGATCGGGGTGATCTAGCTCTATATTTGTAATTACACCAATACTAGGATAATGCTTAACCAAAGAACCATCAGACTCGTCTGCTTCGGCTACTAAGTATTCTCCTTGACCACTACGAGCATTACCATCCCAAGCATCGACTTCCCCACCGACAATAATCGTTGGCTCAAGATTGCTCTTAAACAACATATAACCAATCAAGCTACTAGTAGTGGTTTTACCATGTGTCCCTGAAACAGCAATACTTTGATACTGTTCAATTAAAGCGGCTAAAAGATCGGAGCGATGAAAAATAGGACAACCTAACTTAACTGCTGCTTGATATTCTGGGTTATTTTTAGCGATCGCCGTAGAGCAAATAACTTGCGGCAAACAATCAGAGCGATCATTGAGAGTTTCCACTCCCATCATAGTCTCTAGTGTTCCCCTTGTAGATACCGATAGGGGTTGACGTTTTTGACTGGGGTGGGAAGCAAAAAAATCTAAATTACTTGCTTCATGACCATAAAAAATCTTAATTCCCAAAGCTTCTAGGCGATCTGTAATATGACTAGAACGCAAATCAGAACCCGATACTGACAGTTGGCGTTGAGCAACAATGTAGGCCAAAGCCGACATTCCAATTCCCCCGATACCGATAAAATGAAATGGTCTACCATTCAAATCTACTTTTGTCACTCTTTTATCTCCTCCCATAACACAATTATTCCGCTCAACGCTCATAGATTATTCCGTCGTTCTGAAGTGAAATAGTCTGTAACTTAATATCGCTCTAAACAATACGGGCTATGATAACAATAATTTTTTAAACTTAGGTATAAACAATAACTAGTAAATAGACAAACTTATTTTTTAAATTAATATGTTTGAGCAAATCAACTTAGAAATCAACAGTCTAATTGCTTTTAACACAACATTTTAGGCTTTTCTTAATTTATTTAATGTCAACCAAACTATTTCGGTCAGATTGTTGCTTTTCTTAATGCTCAAATTGATTATAAGTAAGGTCTTGAATTGTGCTTACTTTACGATATGATGAGTCTTATTAAGAATGTTTTAATCTATTAACCTAATAAATAGAGGGCAAGAAATAGTGGCTAGAGTAGCAATTAACGGTTTTGGACGTATTGGGCGTAACTTTGTCAGATGCTTACTAAGTAGAGATAACAGCAACCTAGAGTTGGTAGGTATTAATGATACCTCCGATCCTAAAACTAATTCTCACTTGTTGAAACATGATACGATGCTGGGTATTTTAGATGCTGACGTTCAACATGATAGTAATTCTTTAATCGTTAACGGTAAAACAATTAAGTGCGTCTCCGATCGCAATCCTTTGAACTTGCCTTGGAAAGAATGGGATGTTGATATCGTTATCGAATCTACAGGCGTTTTCCGCGATGCAGAAGGTGCAGGCAAACATCTCCAGGCGGGCGCAAAAAAAGTAGTTATTACTGCTCCTGGTCGTGGTCCCAACATCGGTACTTATGTCGTGGGTGTTAACGATCAAGACTATAAGCCTGGTGAATTTGATATTGTTAGTAACGCTAGTTGTACTACCAACTGTCTAGCTCCTATAGTCAAAGTGATCAATGAGCAGTTTGGCATCATCAAAGGCACAATGACTACCACCCATAGTTACACTGGTGACCAGCGTATTCTTGATGCTAGCCACCGCGATCTTAGAAGAGCAAGAGCGGCAGCAGAGAATATTGTACCTACCTCTACTGGTGCAGCCGTAGCAGTAGCTCTAGTATTACCCGAACTAAAAGGCAAACTCAACGGTATTGCCATGCGTGTACCTACTCCCAATGTTTCTGTTGTTGATTTGGTTGCTCAAGTCGAGAAGAAAACCATTGTCGAAGAAGTTAATGGAGCTTTAAAAAAAGCTGCTGAAGGAGAACTCAAAGGCATTTTGGGCTATACTGACTTACCTTTAGTATCCTCAGACTTTAAAGGTACTGATGTATCTTCTACTATTGATGGACAACTGACTATAGTCATGGATGGCGATATGGTAAAAGTCATCGCTTGGTATGACAATGAATGGGGTTATTCTCAGCGTGTTGTTGACTTAGCTCAATTAGTTGCTAGCGGTATGTAGAGCTGATTAATATCGCTATCATCTTTTTCCAAACACCTTACTACCATGTTGTACAAGGTGTTTTTTGATAGGCTTATACCGCTAATTAAAACTAGCTAGATGTATATAGGTTGGGTAAATTCTGAGTTTTGAGAAAATTTATACCTTGTCAGGTAGGTAAATCTCACTTTCAATTCAGCAGAATACTTGAAAACCAATTTTGCCCACCCTACTTTTAACTTCTATTGCTACTTGATTTTATTTTTATCTTTTTACTTAAGATTAAATAGATAATCTTGAGCGATTTTGACAATTCTTTCTGAGGCTTTTCCATCTCCAAAAGGGTTAATTGCTGTTGCCATTTGTTGATAAATAGCTGAATTTTCCAGCAACTCTGCTGCTGAATTCAAAATTATTTGTGGATTAGTACCAATCAGTTTTGCTGTCCCTGCTTCAACGGCTTCTGGTCTTTCAGTAGTTTCCCGTAAAACTAAAACAGGTTTGCCTAAACTAGGTGCTTCTTCTTGTAACCCTCCTGAATCGGTCAAGAGTAAATAGCAGCGAGCAATTGCCCCTACCAATTCACTATAATCTAAAGGTTCAGTTAAAAACACTCTTGGATGATTACCTAATGCTGCTTTAATTGGTTCTCGAACAGTAGGATTACGATGTAGAGGTAAAAGTAATGCCGTATCGGGAAAACGTTCCAGGATAGCGTTAAATCCCTTCAAAATATCTTCTAAAGGTTTTCCCCAGTTTTCTCGGCGATGAACTGTAGCTAGTAATACCCGATATTTGTGCCAATCCAAATTATTTACCTTACACTCAGGCTGACTGTCTGCCACAGTTAAGAGAGTATCAATTACAGTGTTACCTGTGTGATGAATTTCTCCTGTTACTCCAGATTTTTGTAGATTTTGTACCGCTAGTTTAGTTGGTGCAAAGTGAAATTGAGCAATTTGAGAAATTAGACGGCGATTAGCTTCTTCTGGATAAGGATTATACAAGTTATTTGTACGCAATCCTGCTTCAACATGACCGACAGGAATTTGGTGATAAAATGCTGCCAAAGCTGCGGAAAAGGCAGTAGTAGTATCTCCTTGAACAAAAATTAATTGGGGTTGAATTTCGGCAAAAATTGTTTCTAATCCCTGTAAACTATCGCAAGTAATACTAGTGAGAGTTTGCTGCGGTTTCATAATCCCCAAATCGCGATCTGCCTTCAAGTCAAACAATTCCATAACTCGATCTACCATTTCTCTGTGTTGTCCCGTTAGAATGAGATTGGTTTTGACCTGAGCGAGATTACGAAGCTGCCGAATAACTGGAGCGAGCTTGATGGCTTCGGGACGAGTCCCTAAAATTACTCCTACAGATACAGTTGCTATAGTCATATTGATTTGGCAAGAAAAAAAAGTTAAAAAAATTTATACTCAGTCCATGAATTGAAACCAATAGTATCGAAAATCAACTATTCAAGCCATTTTATATTTAATTTCACCCAGCTACTTAAAATTAACGATACTGTTTTAGCAAATTGTTGTCTTCTCTTACAAAAGTCCAGTCTCGCAGGAAAATCCTAATAACCAACTAGTTTAAATTATTTTTTAGCTTCAGTCTGGTAAAACTTGGATAATAGAAAAACACAATAAAAAACCCAGTATATACTGGGCTTTTTAACTAATTTTCAACTAATTGTGCTCGCTAACTAAAACTAATATTTATTGGTGAGGTTTGAATTCTCTCCAGCTATTAGTAGATAGTTATTTGAGAGCTAAACTAACAATTATCCTGAAGTGATTATTATTGGTTAGCAACATCTAACTGGCAAGTCAAAGGGCAAGAAGCATAAACAGGCATATTAACTAAAGCATTTTGTCCATGTAGCCAACTTAACCAGCTCACCTCTTCTGGATGAATTCCTTTAAAGGATAGGATTGATGCACCGATCAGCACTACAGAAATATTTAGGAGCAAAATACTTCCAGTAACTACTAAAACTGCACTAGCAGGTATAAATGTTTGCAAAATAATTGTGGCTAAAATACCTATTGTCACTACCAAAACTCCAACGGGAAAACCCACCACCAGCAAGCATACTGTTAAAGTAAAACTCCAAATCAAAAAGCTTTTTATCAAACTAAAGTAACTATTCTTTTGTACTAATTCCATTATTCTTAGGCTCACCAACAACAACAATTAAAAAAGATATTCTTGAACTAACTTGAACTAATTGAACTAATAAATTTAGCTCTTGTGCATCGTTATACCTAAGTATAAAAAACTCTAATCAATAAAATACATCTTTTAAATATAATTTTACATTCTGTCTGTGACTAAGCACAGTTTGGATCTGATATTTATTGATCCCTAGTTATTTATAGGCTATTTACGATCTTTGAATCTCAATAATAAGGTGTTGAGAAATAATCTAATATTTCTTAATAAATGGAATATTACTATCTTTAAGGTTACTAGGTATTAATACTTATGATACTTAGTAACTAAACAAAAGATAGACATATTTTTTAACTTTATCTTTCACAACAATCTGTTTAATAACTCAGCCACATACCTAAAACCAAATATATTCAACCAAGAACCTGATTGTTATAAATATGTAGGAGGCTGGGCATACTAAGTCTAGAAAAGATTACAGTTCAAAATAATCATAATAAAATGAATCAAAGAATAGGTTCGCAGCCGTTACCCCCGCCTCCACCATCAACTTTGGGTCGAACTAATAATAATTTAACTGCCCAACAACCATCTAACATTCAAAACTCAAATAAAAAAGGTCCAGCAGCCAGTAGTGGTCAAAAATCACCAACCCCTGCTGCCCAAGTCAAATCTAGTCGTCCCAAGCGTTCTTCTGGTCAACCATCGTTAGAGTACATTATCAAAAAAGCTTATGAACAAGGATATTCTGATATACATCTGGGAGTAGAAGAAGTGCCACGAATGCGCGATCGCGGTGAAATGGCTTTGACAGAATATCCCAAAACCGATCTTAATACATTTATGAGTTGGATACATGAAGTATTATCCGATGAAGAAGTAGACAAGTTTAAACGAGAATTAGAATTTGATGGGGCAACTCAATACGATTTTGCTCGGGTCAGGATTAATATCTTTGATACTCTGCGGGGTCCCGCGCTAGTTATGCGACTAATTCCTCTGAAGATTCTAACTATGGAACAGTTAGGACTACCCCCCGTATTCCAAGATATTTCCGATGCCCATAAGGGTTTAATTTTAGTTACAGGTCCTACAGGTTCAGGTAAATCTACTACTATGGCGGCGATGGTAGATTATATCAATAAAGAACACGCCAAACACATTATTACTATCGAAGATCCGATTGAATTTGTGCATCAAAGTAAGCGTTCACTAATCAAACAACGGGAAGTTGGTATCAACACACGCCAATTTGATAATGCTCTTAAGGCAGCTTTAAGGGAAGACCCCGATATCATTTTAATCGGGGAAATGCGCGATCGCGAAACCGTTAATACAGCTCTTAAAGCGGCGCAAACGGGGCACTTAGTCATGGGAACATTACACACCAATAGCGCGATTAAAACTATTGAAAGGATTTTGACTCTTTACACTGCCGAGGAACAAGATGCTATGCGCATTGCTATTTCCGAGTCTTTAGTAGCGGTCATTTCCCAGGGATTGTGTAGGACAACCGATGGTAAAAGAGCAGCATATCATGACATTCTGGTAAACACCGAAACCATTAAAGACTACATCAAACAAGGTAAATATGATGAAATTCATAGCCTGATGCAAGATGGAGACTACGACGGTATGATTACCACTAATCAAGCTTTGTTTAGGCTTTATGAAGAAGGCAGAATTACTGAAGAAGTTGCTTTAGAAATGTCTCCTACAGCTAACGAAATGGCAATGATGCTCCGAGGAAGATTGTAAATCATGTAAATCATAAATTAAATATAGTGAAGAAATAGTGAAGGAGAACAAGTTATGATTCGAGTATTCGTGTCTTTAACCAATTGCCAAAATTGACAGATAGACTATCTTCTTTACCCAACATCTTTAAAGGTATTGTTGTATTTACCCCTGGGGGGGATCTAATTTACGGGATAGACCCCAATAAACAAGCTCAGTGGCATATTCATTTATGTCTTGGACTACAAGAAATATGGGGGTTATCTGATTTCCCCCATTTTTTAGTGCCAGGATATACCGCAACCGTAGAAAGCTTGTTAGATCCTCAGACACAAAAGATCAAAGTCATTGCCGAGATTTATCCTCCAGTACAACGTTATATACCCTTATTACAAGTCCTATTTGATCTAGAAACTACAACAAACTGGCACATTGCTCCTTGGCAAGAGGAGCATTGTAACCGAGCAATCATCGAGACTTACCAACCGCATTTTCCACAACTTTGGGAACAACGTGATTTAATCATTCGCTTTGACCCTAAACAAACTGCCAAATTAGCTTCAGAAATCCAACAGTCTGAAATGCATGAGTCTAATACTACTAACATCACGACAGATAAGCAAGCTGGAGGATATATCTTGCGCTTGTTTATCTCTAGCAATAACTTGAGTGCTGAGAAAACTTTGAGCAGTATCCATCAGCTATTAGAGGAGGGGTTAACTAGCCCCTACACTTTAAAGGTAATCGACATTAACAAAAATCCTGAACAAGCTCAAATCAATCAAGTTACAGTAACTCCTACTCTAGTTAGGGTTTCGCCTAAACCAGTACGGCGTATAGTAGGGGAGCTCGACGATATTGAGAGGGTATTACGCATTATTTCCAACTTTTAAAAGATAAATATTTCTACTTATTTAAAATGTGTAATTTTATACTTTCAGGAATTACACTAATTGTTAAAGGGATTACGCGCTTTGATTAGCCGACCAAGAGCTTTTTCGCTATTTATTTAGCTAAATTAGGCCAAAGTTTCAGGACAATAGCCCAACCCTCTAGTAAACTGCTGACGGAAAGCTTCAATGTCTTTAGTATCTGGTATACCGTGAGAAACGACTGCCACTTGGTAACGGCGCATCACTTCTACAGGAGACTGTCCTGTCTCTAAACTCCAAAACACCATTTTAAGGCGCATTTCGGGTTCATAAGCAATACCCAATTCAGACATAAAAGCTCTAAAATTACCGTGTAGCTTAGGTTTAAGAGCTTGAGGGAAACGAATTTTAACAATCCAACCGTCAATTTGATGAATGACAGTTAGAGAAGCACCTAGAGTATGCTCCATGTTGCGAAGATAATTGATCGTTCTTAGTGTAACGCTGGCATTTGCCAGAAAATAAAGATAGTCCATAAACACCGTTTTCAGGAATCCCATGTATATAGTCTGACAATAAATACACCAGTTACGCTTGGGGAAAAGCACCCGATCTTTTAAATTTGCTATAGGGGATATTACCCAAATACGATCGTGCAAAATGAACTTATTAATCAGAATGAACGAAGATTTTTTACTTTCTAGCTACAATTATCAGTTGCCGCAAGAGCTTATTGCTCAAGCTCCAGCCGTCCCCAGGGATAGTTCCCGTCTGCTGATCGTAGATTCACCGATCTCTTGTGTTCATGGTATTTTTCACGATTTAGCTGATTGGCTAAAACCAGGAGACTTGTTAGTCCTCAATAATACCCGTGTCATTCCTGCTCGTCTTTATGGTTATAAAGCTACAGGCTCTCAAATAGAAATTTTACTTTTAGAAGAAAAATTAGCTAACTGTTGGTTGGCTTTGGTTAAACCAGGGAAACGTTTCCCAGAAGGAGCAGAAATTTTTTTTTCTCCAGTAAATACTCAGAAATCTTTAGGGGATTTTCAGCTCAAAGCGATCGTCGTAGGACGAGATGAGGCTACAGGAGGCAGAATTTTAAAATTTGACTTACCAAAAGGCGAAACTCTGTGGCAATTTTTAGAGCAATACGGACAGTTACCTCTGCCACCTTATATTACTAATCATGAGTCGGCTGACGAGCGCTATCAAACAGTATATGCTCAAGAGCCAGGAGCGATCGCCGCTCCCACTGCTGGTTTACACTTTACTCGAGAGTTGCTAACTAAGTTACAACATCAGGGTATTGAGCAGACTCAGATCACTCTTCATGTAGGAATTGGTACTTTTCGCCCTGTAGAAGAAGAACAGATTACTGACCATACTATGCATCAAGAATGGATTGAAATTGGCGAAGAAACAGTTAGTAAAATTTTAGAGACCAAAGCAAGGGGAGGTAGAGTTATTGCAGTGGGGACAACAGCTACTAGGGCATTAGAAGGGGCAGCTAGAGAAGCTCAAGAGTCTGGCAAAACTTTACAGGCTTTTCGAGGTACAACTGATTTATTTATTTATCCAGGTTATCAATGGCAAGTAGTCGATGGGTTGATTACCAATTTTCATTTGCCTGGTTCTAGTTTACTAATGTTGGTTAGTGCTTTGATTGGCAGAAATCGCTTATTAAAACTATATCAAGAGGCGATCGCACTTAATTATCGTTTTTATTCGTTTGGGGATGCGATGTTAATTTTACCCACAGCTAGAGGCTGTTAATTTTTAACTTTTACTAATCAGTTGTTTGAGTTGATAAATCAGAATTTACCTTCATTTCCGCTATAGGCAAAGATATTTTGACAATTGTTCCTAGAGCTTCCCCTTCACTGTATAAAGTGATAGTTCCCTGCATCAACTCCAGCAGATTGCGAGAAATAGCCAAACCCAAGCCAGTTCCGCCAAACTTTCGGGTTGTAGAACCATCTACCATCACAAAAGGGTTAAATAACTTGCTTTGTTGGCTTTTCTCAATACCAATTCCTGTGTCTTCAACGACAATTACTACTTCTTGATTGTCATAGTTCTGCTCACTGTCGCTATATTTGATCGTGGAATGATGATTGATATCTGAACAATTCTCTAACTTAGTTTCTGGTATTTTGTCTTTATGAAGATTATTATCAACTATTGTTCCAGAATTATTTTGATAGGTCGTGGCAGGAGCTAGTAAATATTGCTCGTTTTCTTGTTCAAAATTATCTTCTTTCGGTCTAATAATTACACTAATAGAGATAGTGCCATAATCAGTAAACTTAACGGCATTACTAACTATGTTGATCAATACCTGTTTTAGTTTTGCTGGATCTGCCTGGACGTAAATATCTTGCTCCCACATTGGTGGTTGAAAATCTAAAGACTTACGCTGAATTGAAACTAGGTGAAGGTCAATTACCTCATTAAGTATTTTGCGTAATTCAACTTTTTCAATAGTTACCGAAAGTTTACCCGCCTCAATTTTCGAGATATCTAAAACATCGTTAATAATGCCCAAAAGATGAATTGCCGCATCATCAGCCTGTTGCAAAAACTCCAGCTCTTCTTCTTTACTGTCGCAGTATCCATCTTGAACAATCCGAATACAATTAATAATGCCATTTAGAGGGGTTCTTAGCTCATGGGAAGTATTTGCCAAAAATTCGCTTTTCAATTTATTGGCATTTTGCGCTTCTTTCCAAGCCGAGACAATTTCTTCTCCCCAAGTTCTGAGTCGACCAACCATATCGTTAAGAGCTACAGAAAGTTGATTAAATTCTCGAATTTGAAAATTTTCTGGTAAGCGATCGCTACTAGAGTATAAACGATCTTCTTTAAGAGAATAATCTCGAATTTGTTCTAGGGGTCGTGCTAGTTCACGAGACACATATAAAGTAGCCAGAGAGCTAGCAGCAATTAATCCCAGGGTCATGCCCACGAGGGCTTGGCGAATATCTTTGAGGGGTTCTAGAGCTGCATCTATGGGGCTAACGGCGAGAATAATCCATTTTTCTTGATTGTTGTTGCTTACAGGGGAAGGGATGGAACTATATCCAGCGACTAATTCAACTCCATCTGTTTCCAAATAAAATAAATGCAAAAAATCTGGTTGATTAGCGATCGCATTTTCTAATAGACTATTTAGCCTTTGAGCATCGGGCATTTGCTTAATATTGCGCCCTACTCGCTGTACAAAAGGATGAGCCAGAATAGTTCCATCTTGATCGATAACGACAGGATAACCCTCTAAAGAGCCAGGTTCAATAATTTCTTGGGTCAGAATAGCCGACTTAACACTAAGGGCATAACGAAGATTACCATTGCGATCGTAGACTGGAGCAGTTAACCAAAGTTTAAGTTGACGACGAAAGGGGTTGTCGCTAGTATTTTCAGAATCTCGGATTAAAGAAGTCGATGGTAATAGCAGCTTGACATTTACTTGGGAAGGAGTAGTCAAAATCTGTTGTTTCTTTTTTTGCCAGGTACTGCTTTCTAGTTCTACTGATTCGCTACAACTTGAGGCGATCGCTTTATTAGTATTTAAATCAGTAATCTGAGCGCAGAGAATATCTGTCGGCAATACTTCTGTTAGTTGAGCGATGAATAATTGGGGATCTGACATATCTGAGCGAGAAATTGCCGCATCACTGGCACTGGCAAGATTATTACGTAGAGCTTCAATTGATTGTTTGACAATATCTCCTTTTCTTACTGCGCTCTCTGTTAAATTTTGTCTGGCGGTCTCTAAAAAAGCCGATCTAGCTTTTCTGTAGGTGACATAAACTCCCATTAATAAAACTGGAACACTAACCAAAAGAATGCGCGAGAGCAATATACGTCGGAAAGAGGATTGACCTGGTGCCATAAGAAAAGATTTAGGCTCAAGTTTAAACTATAATCTCTACTGTTGTATTTTAATGATATCCACTCAAATAACATTTGCCATTCTTGCAGATTGTCAAAATTGAGCGGGGTTGGTGTTAGGACACCTCAAAAGCTTGTAAACTGTGCTACACAGATATTTAAAGTTACTTGATGAATAGGCTACCACACACAACTGCTATTTTAGCTATGACTGCCGATGGTAAAATTGCTGACCATCAGGGTTCTGCCGCTCGTTTTGGTTCACCCAACGATAAAATGCACTTAGAACAACAAGTTTCTTTAGTAGATGCAGTATTATTTGGCGCAGATACTTTACGGGCTTATGGTTCTGCCCTATCGGTATCTAATTTGAAGTTATTGCAGTCTAGATTAGAGCGATCGCAAAAACCGCAGCCAGTCCAAATTGTCGTTTCAGCTTCAGGAAATTTAGATTCTCAGTGGCGTTTTTTTCAACAATCAGTACCGCGATGGTTACTTACTGTACCCAGTGGCGCAGAATTGTGGCAAGCTAAAAAAGAATTTGAGCGCATTATCATTATTCATGACACCCACAAAAATAACTCAGCTATTAATTGGGTTTCAACCTTTATTAGGTTCAGAAAATTAGGTTTAAACAAACTGGCAATCTTAGGTGGAGGAGAACTTATCGCATCTATCTTAGCCTCGGATTTAATTGATGAACTCTGGCTAACTATTTGTCCTATAATTTTTGGCGGTAATAATTCCCCAACTCCTGTCGGGGGAATTGGGCTTTTACAATCCCAGGGAAAAAAACTCAAGCTGTTGGAAGTTAAACAAATTGATCAAGAAGTCTTTCTACACTATCAGGTGCAAGGGGCAAGAAATTAAGTGGAATGAGTGTAATGTCATACAGTAATTATTTCCCTAATTCTTACCTGGAAGCTCGTCATAATTTCATGGCTTGTTGTTCTGAGGGGGCAACCTTTATTGAATCATGGCAGCATCCTTTAAGGGGCATAGTTGGCGAAAAGCTGTATGTGGATTTGGCTTGCTTTGGTGATATTACAGCTGACAAAGTATTAGTATTATTATCTGGAACTCATGGAATAGAAGGGCTTTGTGGTTCTGCTATCCAAGTCGGTTCAATTAAAACAGGATGGCATCGCCAAGCCGATGGTGATTTAGCAATCTTGATGATTCATGGGCTTAATCCTTGGGGAATGAGCCATTTTAGGCGCGTTAATGAAGATGGGGTCGATCTCAATCGCAATTTTCTAGATTTTCAGCAAGCCTTGCCTATAAATTCTCTTTATGATCAGCTGGCTGATGTTATTGTGCCTCAGCAATGGACAACAAAAACTCAAGTTAAAACTTTCAATCAAATTGTTGAATATTTATTTAATTCTGAATCTCAGATTGAAGATTTAGCTAGAGGACAATATCAATATTGGTACGCGCCTTTTTATGGTGGAGAAGTTCCTACTTGGTCGAATCGGGTTTTTGATAAAATAGCCAATAAATATTTTCTAGATAAGCAAGTAGTGGGCTTGCTTGACTACCATACAGGATTAGGACAATATTCCACAGGACAGTTAATGACTATCGCCAACCATACTGTTACTCAACAGAATTTAGCTTCAGCAATTTGGGGAGATAAATTAGTGATGACTGGTTCAGAAAACTCTGTTGCTGCTTATCAGCCCCAAGGAACTTTAATTACGACACTACAAAATAAATTGACTACATCAATTTGTATCGCTGCTGCTTACGAATTTGGGACTATACCACAAACAGAAGTTTTTAATGCTCTACGTGCTGACCATTGGTTACACGCCTACGGAGATTTAAACAGTGAACAAGCCTCAGAAATCAAACAAAATATGCTTAATGCTTTTTACGGCGATCGCTCTGATTGGCAAGAATCGATTTTTAACCTCGCTTTGTCCGCCCAAGAAGAACTATACACGGGTTTAAAATCAGGAGTTGCATCTTTTTGTACAGAATGATTTGAGCTTCAGGAAAAATGAAGTATTTTTAAATCAATTCCCAATTTGATTTCGCCCTAATCTGTGAGCGTTGGTTAATTAAACTACTCAAAACTATTTAATCTAAAGAATGAGATCGCCAAACCAAATTTTAACCGTTTCACCATAATCTATATTGAAGGGTAATATAGCTTCGATGGGAGTTGACAAAACTGATCTTAGAGCCACAATAGCGAATATATAATTATTGGTTATAGTTCATTGGTTATAGTTCAGATACGGTCAGAAAATAGTTTAAAAATATAAGGAGTGAGGAGTGGGTAAAAAGAGTAAATTTATTCAAGCTGCAAGTATAAGCACAGCTGTATTACTTAATACTGTCACCTTGGCGGTAGCTGAAAATTCACCTAATTCTAGTTCTAATAATTATCAAATATCAGGCAAAATTAAGGATTCAAAACTAGAAAAAAATCAAACTTTATCATCTGCTACTGCATTACCTTCATCTATCAGAGTTGATGAGCAAAATCTCCAGTTATCTAATTTTTCTGAAGATACTTTTTCTCGCTTACGTTCAGTTGAAGTAGCTCAGTCAACAGACTCGACGACAGATATTATTAAACCAGCACAGCAGTCGATTCCTAATACAGAAAAACTCAATCCCAGTGCCAATCCTCTATCATTTCCAACTCAACCAGATGAGGTTGAGGTTGATACTCAAAAACCCATTACCTTAGAACAGGCGATCGAACTATCACTGAAAAATAATAAAGAAATAGAAGATGCTCGAATCAACGTAGAGCGTTCAGAAGCAGTATTAAGAGAAAATAGAGCAGCACTTTTTCCCACTTTAGACTTGAGCAGTGGACTGAGCTATAGTAACGATGCCTTCCTTGATAGCATAATTGACCAAAGGATTGATGATAGTGTAGAAGATCAGCTAGAAGCTGACCCAACTCTTTCAGAGGAAGAGGCAAGAACCAGGGCAGAAGATTCTTTTACTGATTCTTCATCTGCCGACTTTACTTTTAATACTGGTGTGACCTTAAACTATAACATTTATGATGGTG
Source organism: Pleurocapsa sp. MO_192.B19 (assembly GCA_030064975.1). Lineage (GTDB taxonomy): Bacteria > Cyanobacteriota > Cyanobacteriia > Cyanobacteriales > Xenococcaceae > Waterburya. The sequence goes on along the minus strand of JASJDX010000016.1, from coordinate 7,644 downwards.
GTAATAGAGGTGCTTCAATCCGCGCTGCCGAAAAACAACTACGCTCTGATGAATTAAACTTAGAAGTGATTGTGGAACAGACTCGCTTTGAGACTGCCGACGATTATTACGATCTGCAAAATGACGATGCTCAGGTCAAGATTGAAGAAGCAGCAGTCGAAGATGCATTGCAAACCCTGAGAGATGCCCAATTACTAGAAAAAGCAGGTTTGGGTACAAGATTTGACGTTTTGCGTGCTGAAGTAGAATTAGCCCAAGCAAGACAGAGACTCAGTATAGCGGAGGCGCAACAGAAGATCTCTCGAAGACAATTGGCAGAAACTTTAAGTGTGGCTCATAATTCAGAACTTGCCACAGCTGATGCGATTGAAGAAGCAGGTACTTGGGAACTTTCTTTGCCAGACAGTATTGTTCAAGCATTTAAAAACCGTGCTGAACTAGAGCAATTTTTATTACAAAGAGAAATTGGCGAAGAACAACGCACAATTGCTCTATCAGCGATCAGACCAACAGTAAGTGCTTCTGCTAGTTATTCGCTCAACGATGACTTCGAGGATGATTTTGATATTAACGATGATTATAGTGTCGGCTTAAACATAAATTGGAGATTGTTTGATGGTGGTGCGGCTCGTTCTAGGGCGCAACAGGCGGAGAAAGATATTGAAAGTGCTGAAACGGGGTTTGCTAACCAGCGTAATCTAATTCGTTTTGGGGTAGAACAAGCTTATTTTGGCTTGCAGGCTAACAAAGAGAATATTGGCACAGCAACTAAGGAAGTTGAACTAGCTGAGGAGAGTTTACGATTGGCAAGATTACGTTTCCAGGCTGGGGTAGGTACCCAAACTGATGTAATTGATGCCCAAACTCAGTTAACTACGGCTCGCGGTAGTTTGCTGACTTCGATTATTGAATATAACCAGTCTTATATTGATCTACAAAGACAAGTTTCTAACACTCCTGATAACGGACTACAAGATTTGCCATAGTTTGTTTAGGGTGATTTTGGGGAAAAAATTAGTTTGATTGAGTTTAAGATTCAGATTATTTTGTAGAGAAGTCTTATTAGTTATGCTTCTCTACTTTTTTGTGCTTAAATTTAATCTAGCTTTATATATATAGACAGACATCCAGAGGAAATTTTTATAAGCAATCAACACCAACAAAATTTAAGTTGGGCATGGTTATGTTTTATGATCAGTGTCCTAATTTTGCCACTCTTTCCTGCAATGGGTACAGGAGGATTATTGATAGTTTTAATTAGAGTTTGGCAATGTCGCTATGGGCAAATAATTAAAAATCGTTTTAACTGGTGGTTAGCAATTGTTGGGGGTTTATTGATTATTAGTTCGGCTTTAGCCCATCAACCCCAGGAAGCTTGGTTAGGTTTAGCTAATTTCTTGCCGTTTTTTCTGCTGTTTATTGCTTTAAAAATTATTATTAAACACCCTAGACAGCTGCAACAACTCTCTTGGTTTTTAATACTTCCTTCTCTTCCCATTGTTTTGCTTGGTTTTGGTCAACTATTTGCTGCTTGGGATACACCTCCATTACTAGAGTCTATTTTGGGTTGGCAGCTTGTACCGCAGGGAATACCACCAGGTAGAATGTCTGCGGTATTTATTTATACTAATTTCCTCGCTATTTATTTGGCGATCGCTTTGACCTTAGCCTTAGGATTATGGCTAGAAAATTGGCAAACTTGGCGACGAAAATCTACTCAACAACTGACTTGGACTTTACTTCTTCTCACGCTCATCTTACTAGCAGATATTAGTGGTTTAATCCTGACTAGTTCTCGCAATGCCTGGGGACTAGCTTTAATTAGTTTTCTGGCTTATGCCCTATATATGGGTTGGCGTTGGCTGGTGTGGAGTGTTGCTGGTGCTACGACTACAATTCTTTGGGCATCATTTGCCCCCAATTTAGGTGGGGAACAACTCAGGAAAATTGTTCCTGCTTTTTTTTGGGCAAGGCTATCAGATCAAATGTATCCCGATCGCCCGATAGAGACTCTCCGCATTACTCAATGGCAATTCTGCTGGGATTTAATCCAAGAACGTCCTTTGTTGGGTTGGGGTTTACGTAACTTTACTCCACTCTATGAAGCTAAAATGAATTTTTGGTTTGGACATCCCCATAATCTTTTTTTAATGTTGAGTGCCGAAACAGGAATTATTGCCACATTATTACTGATAGGGATTGTTGGCTCGATCATGATACAGGGAGTGCGATTACTAAGAAACTGGTCTTTAAACGGCTCTAGGATAGTCTTTTTTAGTTATCTAGTCGCCTTTGGCTGCTGCATTCTCTTCAATTTATCTGATGTAAGTATTTTCGATCTGCGAATCAATACTATTGGCTGGATACTCCTTTCTGCCATTAGTGGTGTGATCGATTCAAAATCCAGCAAAATTTATTATAGTTAGGACTTGTTCATTTCTCAACTGATTTTAAACTGTCCCACACTAGATTCTAACTGTTGTGCCAGGGTTCGTAATTCCTGGAAAGAACTGGAAACATCTGTTGCGGAAGTAGAAGTAGAGTAGGCGATCGCAGCTATATCTTCCATAGTAGCAGTCAAGTTACGGCTAGTTTGAGATTGTTCTGTAACTACAGTGGCGACACTCTTAATTAGGCGATCGACCTCATCTCGGGCAATTTTAGCCTGTTGTAGAGCAGTACGTACTGCCGCCATATCACGGCTACCTTCTGTTACTTGTCTCGTACTAGCCTGCATCGCTTTGACTACTTTGCTAGTCTCGAATTGAATTTCTCCTACCAATTGTTCAATTTCTGTTGCTGCCTGTGCCGACTGAGTTGCCAAAACCTGAACCTCATCAGCTACTACAGTAAATCCTAAACCTTCTTCTCCTGCGCGAGCAGCTTCAATCGAGGCATTGACTGCCAATACGTTGGTTTGGAGGGCAATTTTACGAATTAAGCCAATAGTCTTCGCAATTTTGCGCGAAGCTTTAGCTAAACGTTTTACTTGTTCGGTGGTTTCTGTAGCTGTTTGACCTAACCCGGAAATTCTTTGTACAGTTTGCTCAATAGCAATATCTCCAGCACTAGCTTTTGTCGTTGCTTGTTCAATAATTTTTTCCGCTTTTTCGGCATTATCAGCGATCGCTTGGATCGCCTGAGACATAGTTTGCATCTGATTAAGAATATTGGTAATTTCAGTCGTTTGCTGTGAAGCCCCTAAAGATAATTCAGAGATTGCCAATTCATTCAGGTTGGTTGTTTTCGCCACAGTCTGACTCGCCATTTGTACCTGTGCCACAATTTTACGCAAACTTTCGAGGGTAGTATTATAGGAGCTTGCTACCTGACCAATTTCCCCTTCGGCTACGGAAGCGCGGACAGTTAAATCTCCTTGGGTAGCCGATTTTAGTTGTTTTTGTAAATCTCGGACTTGTTTTTGTAGTTTTTCCTTAGCAGCTTTTTGTGCTTGTTCTGATTGATTTTGAGTGGTTAACGCTTGGTCTAATTCAAGGGTGCGATCGTCTAAAGCTGTAAATGATTCCTGTAGCTGTTGCGCCATAGTGTTAAAAGAATTGCCCAGCAAACCCAGTTCATCTTGACGTTCAATATTTACGGTTTGTGCTAAATTTCCTTCGGCTAAGCTGATGGCAGCATCCGTCAGACTACTCAGGGGTTCGATCAAATTACGAGCAATCAACCAAGCAATAATCGATACACCCAAAACTGAAGCAATAGCGATCAAAATTGCGGTTTGTCTAAACTGTTGTTCTGAGGCAAAGGCTTCTGCTTTTTCTTGTAAAATTAAAACTCCCCAGCCATTATCTAAAAGAGTTCCATGGGTTATCCATTCAGTGCTGGTATCATCAGTAAAAATAAAATTACCTTCATTTCCTGCCAATAAGTTTTCCACAGGGGGATAATTACTCAGATCGGTTAATTTATCCCCAGAAGTAAAACTAGAATCTGGATGAGCCAACACTTGACCACTATTATTAACAAGCAAGGCATAGCCAGTAGCATCAAAACTCACTGCCTTAACTTGTTCGCTAACAAGATCGAGAGTTGCACAGGTGTAATTTACTCCCTGAATTATTTTTTGTTGTCGAATTGGTACAGAAAGACACAACGAAGGCTTTTTGCTGGTACGCCCGATTAATGTCTGATAAGTAATATCATTACCAGCTTTTGCTCCTAAAAACCAGGGTCTATCTGAATAATTCTTCGGAGCTTGATCATCACTACGAGTTACATTAATGCCACTGAGATTAGTAGTACTTGCAGTATATAAATATTCATAGGTTTTCAGCATTTCCATTAAAACTGGCTTTTGTTTTGCTGGCTCCATGCTGACAATAGCTGGTTGTCTACTAAGATTTTTCAAGGCTTTAACATTCATTTCATTCCATTTAGATAAACTCTTGTTTAAACCTTGGGCTTCTAATGCTAATTGTTTTTGAACGTCTTCACGAATGATTTTAGTGGCATTAGAACTAGCTAAACTCAGTGGTATAAGTACTGAAGGCACAACACCTATTAGGATAAGAAGAGGAATCTGAACACGCAAACTGCGTAAAAATGCTATTTTCATAACCTGATATTTAGTTAGTTTTAAAAATTAGACTTTCTGCTGGCAGACAATAAAAATTAAACTTAGAAATCTAAACCTAAATCTAAACCTAGGAATCTATCTGATATAGTTTGCCCAAACAAACGACTAAATTTTACATAATTAACTTTAATTGTTATTGCTTAGATGGAAATTTTGATTGTGGAAGACGAGCAGGAAATTGCTCAATTGATCGAGCAAACCCTAGTTAGAGAAGGCTTTTTGTGCAATATTGCTAATGATGGATTAACTGCACTGACTATTTTTAAGCAACAGCAACCAGATCTAGTAATTCTCGATCTGATGCTACCTGGCTTGGATGGATTAGAGGTATGTACCCGAATCCGTCAGCAACCATATGATAAAGATCCTTACATTCTGATGTTGACTGCAAGAGGAGAAGAAATAGATCGGGTGATTGGACTATCTACAGGCGCAGATGATTATTTAGTTAAGCCTTTTAGCCCTAGGGAACTAGTTGCCAGAGTTCGAGCTTTATTACGCCGCAGCTTACGTCATGGAGTACAGGAAGCTTCCCAAATTTATCGCACCAAGCATTTTACTGTCGATCTAGATCAACACTTGGCTACCAGACAATTAGACTCTCAAGAGGCTGATGATTTAGACTTGACTACCCTAGAGTTTAATTTATTGGCAACATTTCTGAGTTATCCTGGTCGAGTTTGGAGTCGTACCCAATTAATCGATAAACTTTGGGGCAACGACTTTTTTGGCGATGATAGGGTAGTAGATACTCATATTAGAAGATTGCGTAAGAAAATTGAGCCAGATACAGCTAATCCTACATTTATTAAAACTGTGGTCGGAGTTGGTTATAAATTTGAAGATGACAATGTATAAATCTTTGAATATGTATCTGTAATAAACATTTTTTGGTTCAATATTAATAATCCCAGGAAAATCTTTGCAGTTGGGCTTGAGATGGAGAAGCAGAAGCTACTAGTATTTGTGTGGCAGTCATGGCGATCGCTGTGACTTCAAATTCTGTGGGTAAAGGTACTTGAAACTGAGTAAGACTGAGATCGTCTCCCTTGATGAGCGTGATTGTTCCCCAGCGATCGCTTAAAAGATAGCCGAATTGACAATTAGTAAGTAACACTGGATTATTTTCTAGGGGGATACGTTGAACCTGAAATCTTTTTAGAGTAATTAGGATCGCTACATTAGGTTTGTTAGCTTCTGTGGCTAATAGTTGCCAAGGAAACAGGGGATTATAAGTAACTAAATTAAGTTGAACTTGAATCAAAGAATTGGCTAACCAATTTCCCCGACGGTCAAATAGATGTAACTCTGTTGTCTGTTGTTTGGTATTATGAATGCCTAATCCATAACGACGATCTAACGCGATTAGGTATTTCCAAGGTTTGCGGTTAATTTGCGATCGCTTTAATTGGCAATTTGGTAAGCGAAAAATTTCCCAGGCTGGAGTTTTGGACTTATGAGGGATATAAGAAACCCCTAGCCAAGATCCTTGAGGATCGATCGTGCTAACTAATTTGGTAGTCGGAAAAGAGGCGATTGGCAGTAATGTTTCTGAGAAAAAGCGAAACTCTTCAGTAGTTGTATCTTGAGGTAAACAATATAAAGAGGATGCAGTGGCAATAAAATATCCGTAAGATTTAATTTGTAAGCTGCGTATTTTTTGGTCTAGAGATACTTCCCATTGATTAACTATCTCTCCAGCTAAACTCAGATCTCGATAACGACGAATATAAAGGCGATCGAGCGTACCTAAATATACTTGCTCAGTGGCTATGGCAAGATGAGTTACAGGATCTGGTAGTACTTCAGTAGAGGAAGGAGTTAGACAATAAAAACATTGCTCCGTCTGAGACAAAGTAATAGTGTAATCATCTGCCTGTAAGAGTTCTTGAGCTGATTGAAGAGATTGAAGCATTTCTCCTGCATTCAGAAAACGGCGATGGGGTAGTTTTTGAAGGGATTTAGCAAGGAGCGATCGCACAATAAACGGAATTGTTTTAGGTATGATAACTGGCTGATTTAAATGTGCCGACATTAATTCTTGCGGCATCCCAGAAAAGGGAGGCTCACCTACGATCAATTCAAACAAGATCGCTCCTACGGCATAAAGATCGCAACTATAAGAATATTGTCCATAAAATTGCTCGGGAGCCATATAGGCAGGATTTCCTGTATTTCCCAAATTAATCTTGTTACTGATTTCTTGATATAGTTTCGCCATACCAAAATTAGAGATATGAGCTGTCCATGGTTGGCGATCGCTAATCTTAAGTAAAATATTCTCAGGTTTAATATTGCGATGAATTATCGCCTTTTCATGGGCAAACCTAAGACCAGAAAGAATATTAATAACAAGTTTTAAACTTTGATCTAGAGTTAATTTAAATGAACTATCTAAGAGATTGCGTAACGTTCCTCCTTCATAATAGTCCATTACGATATAGCAATGATTTTGATAATGTTCTAACGTTTTATAAGTAACAATATTAAAATGATTGAGGGTAACTAAAAAATGTAACTCCTGCCAAAAACTACTCGAAGACAATTGTTTTTGGTTTAATTCTTTTAGAGCTACTAAAGTACCATCGTTTCCTTCAATAGCTACAAAAACTTTACCAAATTGTCCTTTGTCAACTAAGTCTATAATTTTATAATTTGATTTTTCTCTCACTCAATCTGTAGACGATCAATATTAGTATTAAATATTAAATAAAATATATAAATTAATTGTAATTTGACTAAAAGAATATAATCCCCGTATTAATCTCTATATTTTATATTTTTATATTTTTTATGATGTATTTTCTAAGTATAATTACTAAGATAGCTAGAATTTTGATTTAACAAAAAGCAGGAAACTCAATCGAATAAAAATTTTTCTTAAAATTTATCCTTTAAGATATTTTTTACATAGATATTAATTTAATTTAATTTAATTTTTGTGTGTTGCCCAAAATAAAACAACAATATAATGAACAAATTAAGTTTAGGAGCGCGTTTATTTATCTCTCATTTATTAGTAATGATGGTGGGATTAGGCAGCTTTATCA
>JASJDX010000390.1 GCA_030064975.1 Pleurocapsa sp. MO_192.B19 | reverse complement strand
TTAAGGATATGTATCGTAAGTCAGGGGAAGCTTCTTTTGATGAGACTCACTATTATCAACATCCCGAACAGTATGAGTCGATTTTTAAACCCTATACCCATACTGCGAATATTATGCTTAATGGTATCTATTGGGATAGGCGTATTCCAGTCTTCTTTAGCAAAGAGGACATGAAGCGCAAAGATTTTAAGATTAGGGTCATTGCCGATGTTACCTGCGATCTTGCTCCAAATTCTTCGATTCCTTCGACGATCAAAGCGAATTCTATTGACGAGCCGATTTATGGTTATGACCCTGTATTAGAAAAAGAAACTAAGCCATTTCAAAGCCACTGCATCGATGTTATGGCAGTTGATAATCTTCCCAATGAACTGCCAAGAGATGCTTCAGAAGATTTTGGCAATCAATTAATCTCAAAAGTGTGGTCACAGTTAAATCAAATCGATAGTCGAATGATCTATGAAGCGACGATCGCTGTTGATGGTAAATTAAACAAACCTTATGAATATTTGAGAGATTATGTAAGCTGACGAAGTTGGAAAAGTTTTTACTTGGATGATGGGGGTGCAAACTAGGCGAATATCTCTTCATGAAGAATTAAACCCCAAATAAAATCTGTTTTCCTCACGTTGCATTAATCTATAGTTTGTCAACTAAAAATCAATAACCCATGAATCAAGCAGAAATAAGCGTCGATAGCGAATGGTTGAGTTCTCAATTGGATAACCCCCAAGTTGTCATCGTAGATTGTCGCTTTAAACTTGCCAATCCTAATTGGGGAGAAGAACAATATCGTGTCAGTCATATTAAGGGTGCATATTACCTAAGTTTAGACCGCGATTTATCTAGTGAAGTACAGCGTCATGGAGGTAGACATCCCTTACCAGATATGGATGTGTTAGCTCAAAAGTTGACAACCATGGGAATCGTTAAAAACGAAACTCTAGTTGTAGCTTACGATGATTCCCGTTTTGCCTTTGCTTCCCGTTTATGGTGGCTGCTACGCTATGCAGGACACGAGCGCGTAGTTTTGCTAGATGGAGGTTGGAATGATTGGCTCAAGCATAATTGTCCTGTGACTAATATTATTCCCAAGAATAAAACGGGAAATTTCTCCCCTCAACTAAACTCAGACTGGTTGGTAGATATAGACACGGTCAAATCTGTTCATAATAAAGATGGGATAGTTGTAGTAGATTCGCGCGATCGCGATCGTTATCTCGGATTAATTGAGCCGATAGATCCAATTGCAGGAAGTATCGAGGGTGCGGTTAATTCTCCTTGGAAGCTTGTTTGTAATGAATCGGGATATCTCAAGCCTATTTCATCACAGCAACAGTTATGGAACGATTACAGGGAAGCAGAAGAAATAATCGTTTATTGCGGTTCTGGAGTGACAGCCTGTGTCAATTTATTTTCTCTCGACTTGGTAGGAATAAAAAATACTAAGTTATATCCTGGTGGCTGGAGTGATTGGTGTTCTTATCTGGAAGATGAAAAATAAGGCACATCCGCTTTGCGAGCGGGCGGAGCTAAATTGAATTTAGCTCTGCCAAGGTAGAGAAAATAATCTACTACCACCTTTCCCACAGTGGCATCAGGCTAATAAATAGCGTGCGCTTACTACTCCTTTTATTTCTTAGCAATAATCCAGATAGCATGAACCAATCCAGGGATATAACCGAGTAAAGTTAGCAGGATATTAATCCAAAAGTCTTTACCAAAACCCACCTGCAAAAATACTCCGACTGGTGGCAGCAAAATAGCAATGATGATCCGAATTGCGTCATTCATCTAGCGTTCTCCTCGTAATGATATCTCTATCTTAATCAAAGCGCAGTAACTAACATTTGTTGTAATTCAATTGAAACTAGAATTACCAGATAAAAATGGTTAGAACAACGAAAGTTGACCTTTACTCACGCTGCTATATTTACTCCGATTTGAGCAGAGTCGAGGGAGAGTATAACCTCTGGTCCCTCTCTTTGAAATCCGAGGGTGCAATTTTCACTGCACTCGGCTGCCGAAAATCTTAGCTTTCGCTTTTGCCCATGTGGAAATATTGATGACAGCTACGGTGTATTGCTAGGAGGTTTTTGTTGTCCCAGTTATTGTGATTGCCGTCTATGTGATCTAGTTCAACCTTTTCATCGTCGATGAAGTTGAGCTTACAGTATCCACATGAATGGTTTTGTTTCTTAAGCGTTTTAGCTGTTGCTCCGTCGTATAGTACTACTCTAACAAGTTTGAATTGAGGGGTAAATCTTCTGACTCCGAACTCCGAACTCCGAATTTCGAACTTTTTTGAGCATCCATCATTTCAAAATTGGCAGACTAGTACGCTGTTTCTCTTTGACCAGTAATTTATATCTCCGTCGAATGGTGATTTATCACCTTTAACGTTGACAAATCTGTTTTCTGAGTAACCGACGCTGGGGAAGGCTATTTTTACCATCTTTTTTGCTTGGAATCGGTTAATAGATTCTTGTTTGAGGAAGACTTTGAATGCTTTGTAAGCTATCCCCTGATAAATGTTTAATGCAGCATTTTTGTCTCTATCATTGGTTTTCAAGCAACCAGGGCAACGTCAACGTCTATCTTCTTCTAATTCTAAAGATCAAGCGTATTTCCAATCGATTCTTCCTCTGACTGCGTCTGCTGTCTGCAGAGCTGAAAGGTTTTCCAGAAACTGCATGATTAAAATCATGGTTAATCGTCAAGGCGCGATCGCTGACTGTCCTCTATCTGGATATAGTTCGGCAAAATCTTCATCGTTATAGAATACTCCCAGTTCATCTCGCAAACGCATATATCTATTGCCTTTGGCAAATGCTGCTTTAGCTACTCTTGCTGTAATTTCTGGAAAAACATTTTAATCTTATCTTAGAGTAGCGCTCGCGCTCAGCGCACTTGCTTTGCAATCGCTATACTTTAAATCTTGCCATACGCCCAAGAAAGTGCGCCAGATCACACCTTGCCTAAATACTTTGTACTAACTTTATATTACAAAGCATTTTTTAAAGTAATGATAAAGATAGTCCAAATACAAATGATTTTGATGTTAGGCTCTGGAGTTATTTCGTTTCTCAGTCAGTATCCTATTGTATTTTCTCTTTCCAAAATTGTTGTTGAACGCAATTTTTTTTTTACTTGAGATAGAAGCAGGCATCACGCTTTACCAAAAATCATGGGTTTAAACAAATGCAGGCAAGCCCGGAGATTGCGCTCCGCGCACTGCGAAGCAATCGCGTCATTCTTCCCAGTCACACTAAAATAAAAATTAGTTTGTAATAAGCGATTGCGCGGAAGCGCAGTAGTTTACCCTCGAATGGGGGCAGAGCCAATCCCGTTTTCAACTCAAGATAAGAATAAGTGAGACTACACCGAAAAAGATCATCGGCACGGCAGGCATGAACTTTTTAGTTTTTAACCATCTGACAATAGTATCCCCTCAATAAATCGGGCTATCAGAAAAATCAGTAAGTTGGGCGTTACCCTTAAGACATGAGAGAATCACATCCTATGAAAAACCGCTATCAAAGGCACCTAAATTTTAACTAAACTTTCATCATAATTTGGGCTATCTACCCAGATCTGGGGTGTTATACGGAAACCTTTAGATCTAATAAATAGTTGGACGTACTTTTCAAATCTCCAAAAGGAAATTAATATGCCTTATTTTTCCAATGATAATCTTTCTCTTTTTTACAGCGAACAGGGAAGAGGGGAGCTGTTATTAATACTTCCCGGTAATACAGCATCATCCTCCTGTCATAAGGGAGAACTGGATTATTTCGGGCAAAACCATCACGCGGTTTCTCCTGATTTTCGTGGTACAGGCAGGTCTCAGAGGATATCTTCATGGTCACAGGACTGGTGGGATAAATGCACAGAAGATATTGCCTCCCTGATTTCACATTTGGGCAAAAAACAATGCGTCATCATAGGAACCAGCGGTGGTGCGAATATAGCATTATTGTTTGCAATCAGATATCCCGAATATGTATCGGGAGTTATTGCCGATAGTAGTGCCGAAATTCATTCTCCGGAGCGTTTGCGCAAAGAAGTTTCGGATCGATCCTGCCGAACCAAGGAACAGGTTGATTTCTGGACTTATGCACACGGAGAGGACTGGGAAGAAGTTGTGAGTGCCGATAACAGGTTATTGCTTGACCTCGCAGATCGGGGCGGAAATATCTTTAAAGGAGGGCTGAAGACTGTCAAATGTCCTGTACTCTTTACGGGAAGTCTGAAAGACAGTTTTATACATGATATCGGTGAACAAAATATTAATATGTCAAAACAGATTCCGAACAGCCGAGTATTTTTTGTAAATGAGGGAGATCATCCATTTATGTGGAGTTGTCCGAATGTTTTCCGGTCTGTTTGTGAACAATTTTTAAAAGACTTAAGTATGATGTAGAAGCTCGCCCAACCAAACGGTCGATTGAATTCAAGAGTTTGGAGTGATAACAGAAACCCCTTGAACAGATCACCTCATCGTTAGCAATAGTGTAGAAATGGAGAAATATTATGAATATACGAGAAACTTCGGATTTAGCTTTCCCGACGGGAAGCCCCGGGCTCTGTGCGACAGCACGAGCGTCGGGATGAAAGTCGGGGCAGGGTTTATCGGGCAAAGTTTTATCGTTGTTCATACTAAGAGCTAAAATCAATGAATGTTGACTATGAATTACACCTATCGAATTAACCCAACAGCCGAACAGCAAGCATTGATGCTTGACTGGCTGGAGACGTGCAGAAGACTGTATAACAGATGTCTGCGCGATCTTAAAGATTGGTTGCACGCTCGAAAATGTAGTTTGTATTCTTGCTCAATTAATCGGGAATATATAATGTCTCCCGATCTTCCTTTCCCTAGCTACTTGGAACAGAAACGACAGCTTACTCAATGGAAGAAAACTAATCCTCATTACAAAGCCGTTCATTCTCAAGTAACTCAAGACTGCGTTAAACGACTGCATAATACCTGGGAAAGATTTAAATCTAAAAAGTTTGGTTTCCCCAGATTTAAAAAGTACGGCAGATATCAATCTTTCTTGTTCCCGCAGTTTAAAGACAATCCAATCAACAATGGATTTATTAAGCTGCCTAAGATTGGTGAAGTTCAAATTAATCAGCATCGTCCAATTCCAGACGGGTTCAAGGTCAAGGGAGTCAGGATTGTAGCTAGAGCAAGAGGAACTATTTGGTATGCAGTAGTCACTATCCAATGCGATGTTAAAGTACCCGCTCCATTGCCTTTTGGTCGTGGTATCGGAGTTGATATCGGGTTGGAATCTTTTTTGGTAACTAGCGACAACTTCCGTGTTGAACCAGCTAGATTCTTTCGCGACTGGCAAAGTAGGCTTAAAGTGCTGCAAAGACAAGCTTCTCGAAAGAAGAAGAAATCTAAGAACTGGGAAAAAGCGCAGCTAGGGGTTGCTCGATTGAATCATCAAATAGCCAATATTCGTAAAAACTTTCATTACTCAACTAGCCATCAACTCTGCGACCAAGCAGATATGATTTTTGTCGAAGATATCAACTTTAAAATGACTGCTAGAGGTTTTTTGGGCAAACAAATGCTCGACGGTGGGTTTGGTCAATTCCGAGATTTGCTGTCTTGGGTATGTTGGAAACGGGGTAAATACTTTGCCCAAGTTGACCATAAATACACTAGTCAAATCTGTCCAGAGTGCAATGCTCATACAGGCAAAAAGGGACTCAATGAACGAGTCCATAATTGTCCTGAATGTGGGTATAAAACTACAAGAGATCATGCTAGTGGAAGAGTGATTTTAAATCGAGGATTGGAACAAGTACGGCTGGACAAGTCGGAAACGAAAGAGTCTGGTAATGGCGTACTGTCGGGGGTCTTGTGCCTAGATAAGTGCCGATCCAGAAATGCCAACTTGCGAGAGTTGGAAGCCCGCACTCTATCGCGATAGCGATGAGTGTCGGGAGATGTCACACCTGGACGATATATTATTTGTAGAACGTTCAGCTTTTGGTCAAGATACAGAGGCTGAACTAACAAGGAAGCTTTTAAACGATCCTAGTGCCAAACCGCTTTTATCTCTGCTTGCTTTCAAAGATGATAAAGCTGTGGGACATATTTTATTTACCAAGGCACGTCTAACAGAAACCCCAAAGACAGCATCGATCGCAATTTTAGCTCCCCTGGCAATAGTACCCGATTATCAGAAGCAAGGAATTGGGGGTAAGCTCATTGAAAGAGGATTACAGATTTTATCAAAATCGGGAATCGATCTGGTATTCGTGCTAGGGCATCCAGAATATTATCCACGTCATGGCTTTCAACCAGCAGGTCGTCTCGGATTTAAACCACCATATCCGATTCCAGAGAAACATGCAGACGCTTGGATGGTTCAAGCTCTTCGTTCAGAAGTAATTGGCTCTGTTGGCGGAAAGGTCATTTGTGCTGATGTGCTCAATAAACCTGAATATTGGCGAGAATAGTTTGGAAAAGAAATGTTTGAAGAGCTAGAGAAAATAAACACACGCCCTAAGCCGTTTGAGTTCTATACGGCAAGTGACCTGTGGACAGACGATCGTACTTCACAGCAAATGCTCTCTTTTCGCCTGAATGAGGAAATCGATGTTGCGTCCCGTAAAGCATCATTTATCGATCGCTCTGTGGAGTGGATAGCCAACCATTTCCAGGTTGGAGCGGGAACGAAAATTGCCGACTTCGGCTGCGGTCCAGGATTGTATACAAAGAAGCTGGCTCAAAGACAGGCGGATGTAACTGGGATAGATTTCTCGAAAAGGTCGATTCAGTATGCACGGGAAGTCGCAAACAGAGAGGGGCTATCAATCCATTATGTAAATGAGAACTACCTCGATTTTGAAACAAGCGATCGCTTTCGTCTTATCCTGATGATTATGTGCGATCTCTGCGCACTCAGTCCCACTCAGAGAAACAAGATGTTGACTAAGTTTCATAAGTTCTTAAAGCCTGGCGGTTCCATTCTCCTTGATGTGTATTCGCTGAAAGCCTTTGAACAAAGAGAAGAAACAGCATTGTACGAAGTCAACCTCCAGAATGGCTTCTGGTCTCCGAATAAGTACTATGGATTTCTGAACACGTTCAAGTACGAGCAAGAAAAGGTGGTACTCGATAAATATACGCTTATCGAAGCCGATCGCACAAGAACCGTTTATAATTGGTTGCAGTATTTCAGTCCCGAAGGGCTAGAGAGAGAATTTGTCGAATACCTGAAATATGCTTGAAAATATAATTATTATTTATATTGTTTTTAATGCTTTCAAGGTGCTTTTCCTGACTTAAGCTTAACTGTGAGTTTACAAATATAAAACCTTTATTAGAGCACAATGAGTTAAATTATGCGAAGATTTGCAGTATATATATAAAGATATTGCTAGAATTCAATTGTAAATTCTCGGTTACTCGGTTAGTCTAATCTTACCAATTCTGACTTCATTGAGCTTTTCTTTCCAATAGACTGCTAAGAATATATCCGCTTACTTATGCGAGAACGGTCAGCTGTTCAGAGATTAAGATTAAATGTTTTAAAAGCAGAGTTGTAAAGAATTATTAAGTCACGGAAATTGCTAGTTTTCTTTTGACCGAGAGGCATTAAAACGTTTCAGAGAATAGGAGGAGGTGTAAGATGGTTAATCCTTCGCCTTCAGAAAATGGGGAAGATGGGCGGAATGTATCTTCTCATCCAATTGTTCAGTCAATACTTAACAATCGACTAATTAAGGGAATCAATCAATTATTTGAAAAACTTGATGCGACAGCAATTGGGAATGCTGTAGTTCACTGGGGTAAGTGGGGTGTTATTATTTGCGGAGCATTTGGGTTAGGTGCTTATTTGGTTCAAGGAATTGCAAGTAATCATAAAACAGCTCGTTCAGAAGCCTGGAGAGTCTTAAACTCTGCTTTAGAACAGTCAGGTAGTGGAGGTAGAGTTCAAGCATTGGAAGATTTAAATAATTGGAGTAAACTACGGGATAAATTCAATATTGATAGCTATTTTCCTGTGTCATCGGATGTGTCATCGGAATCGGAATTTCTCTCTTACTTGTCTGGTTATATAGGAGATTACTTATACGGCAAAGAAATTGAACTAAAAGCCGTAAAACTTAACAAAGCTTTTTTGAGGAGGATTAATCTCAAAGATGCAGATTTAGATTATGCTAACTTGCAGGATTCTAATCTGTGGAACGCCGATCTAACCGGGGCTAGTCTTAGGAAGGTAAATTTTCAGAGGGCTGTTCTTCAACATGCTAAGTTAGGAGGAGCGAACCTTCAAGGAGCAAATCTAAATGGTGCTAACTTGTTTAAAGCTAATTTGAGTTGTCCTGAAGAGAATTTAAAATGTGGTGAGCATTTTAAAGGAACAAAATTGATTGGGGCGAGCTTGATTGGGGCTGATCTAACAGGGAATGATCTGAGTCAATGTGAAATTAGTCGCACTATCTACAATGAAAGCACTCGTTTTTCTGATGGTTCTATACCAGATGAGTTAAGTCCTTACTTAATTAAGATTGGGGTAAGGGAGAATCACAGTGGAAAAGATTTCACTAATGTTAACTTTAGTGGAGCAGATTTAAGGCTTGTTAATCTAAGTGGAGCCAACCTAAGTGGTGCAGATCTAAGTCAGACTAAAAATCTAGATCTTGCTAACTTAAGTCGCATGATCTATACGCAGCAGACTAAGTTTCCTGATGATTTCCGAATTCTGCGCTCTGTTCCAGCATACTTGATTCGACCGGGGGTTAACCTCAGTAATCAAGATCTGAGTGGTGTTAACCTAAGTGGTCTAAACCTGCGCGGTGTGAACTTTACTGGTACTAATCTAAGTAATGCTCACTTAGAAGGAACAAACTTAGAAAATGCCATTATTAGTAGGGATACCACCAACTTTAAAGGAGCGTACTTTGATCTATATACTCAATTGCCTAAAGGTCTCGATCCTGACGATTTGAAAATGAAATTTAGTGGTCAGAGTACTCCCAAGTTTGACTAGAACCTAAACTGTTGAATTAAGTTGGACAGTCACCCATCTAAATCTTCTGCAAAATGGAGCATGAACTCTTTCAATTCACTCCGCTCCTTGGTACCACAACTCTTATTATGAGTACTTGTATTAATAACCAGAGTCATAATATTGTTCCTGGTTTTATCGTGGTGACAATGTTTATGTAGAAGTTATAGATTATCCCTTCGATTCACTCCTCTTGATGCCTAATATTTCAGCTAATTACACACATTGGTCAAAAGCTCCTAATCCCGATAATCTCACTTCTTAGGTATTACATCCAAAACCTATACTAATAAAGGGATAAAGGGCGATATGACCCTTTAATTCGCGAATCGTTGCCATACGCCAAGTAGGCTTAGATAAGCGTGAAGCTCTTACGAGGGAGCTTTCCTTGCTCGAAGTGCTAACGTAGTAAGCACTGGAAAAAACTCAAATTGAGCTAAAGGTTCATTCACTGTCTTCGCGCACCGCGAAGCGGATCTCTTCTAGATCGCACCTTTTAAAATTAGCCATCTTATTTCATCTGCCCGACAAGAAACCATAATGAGTAGGCGATCGCCCAAATAGCAATAATGAACATCATGGGAAAGAAAACTGCCGCAACTTTCAAGTCCTTGGAAGTGCCAATTTTGATGCCTTCCTTACTCAAGCTCAACAATTTTGCCACCTCTCTTCCCGCTCCATCTAGGTAAATCCCACCAGCGATTAATGATAAGTAGGGCCACCAGTAATTGTTGGTAAGCATCAAGACACCAGATGCTAGAAGTGTCCAAAGTACAAAAGAGTCCCATCTAGCGGTATTGGTTTCTGCTCGTCGAAATAAGGGGTCTGTTCCTTCGCTCTTTTCCTGCAAACCCAATCTCTGAGCGAGGGGATAATTAATTCCCGATATTGTTTGTCCAACCCAACCAAAACCCCCGAACAGCACACAGATAATACCTAATAATATCCTCATTTTTTGATCTCCTTATATTTTTTTTGCAAACGGTATTACATACAGTAAATGGTGTCAAAGTTGATAAATGTCCAGACAAGATAGGTCAACCCTACAAGAATCTCAAAGGGAAAGACGAGAAACCAATTCAGGTTAATGTTTGGTTTCTCGAAGC
>JASJDX010000389.1 GCA_030064975.1 Pleurocapsa sp. MO_192.B19 | reverse complement strand
GGATAGTGTTCGGGTAATGCCCCATATTTAACATGGCGCGCTCCTAAACCCCGCAGCGAGTTCTCCAACACATCAGGATTGCGTAAGTTTTCGACTACTAGCACCAAAGAATTTAACAGCTTTTTCTTTTGCTCAGCCATGTTAGTAGTCTTAAACAAAAGCGCAGCTTCAGGATTAGCTGTAAACAGATTTTTATAAAAACTATTCACAAACTCATCAGCCTTTGGTTTAATTGCCTCAAAACTTTGCTCTAGTAGTTCTACTCGTAAAGACATTACCTTTTGTTCTCCCCTTTTATAATTCATGAACTACGACTCTTCAAAGGATACGCTTTCCAATCAAAGTCAATGTATTAATTTGTTATTTAAATGACATCAATGACATCATTTAATTGCAGATCACTTAAATTCAATTGACAACTGATATTAATTTCGTTGTCTGGGAATACAGACATTTATACAACTTGTTATCGTGGCAATTTATTCCGTTTTATAGATTTATAAAATAGCTTTTTAAGGCACTTTGTAACAAAAACTACTATTCAAGTCTCAAAATATAATTATCGAATAGATTTAATGCTTTTTTTGCATTTTGCAATTACTGATTGCTTAATCTTACATTGCTGATTGAGTAAAATATTTATTTCTAAGCCTTATTTGATATAGAATTGGGTGATGAAATTAGATATTACATAGATATCATCAACTTTTTATGTAATTTCAAAATTATTGATTTTTTGTAGCTATTTTTACTGTTTAAATTTATTCTTTGATTATTAAAATGGAAGATAACATTTTATGCTTTGATATCAAGAAGCTAAAGTTTAATTTGAAATAACATTATTGCTATATTGTTGGGGCAAAAAAGCTGGCTTGAGTTGGGTTATATCTTGACAAAATGTGTATATTTAGATTTTGAAATATCTTTTTAGGTGATTTCCCAGAAAGTTTATAACTTGTGAAGTGGGCGAAATTAATTTTTAAGTAAATCCTGAGATTAAATCCTGATATTAAGTTCACTGACCTTCGCTTTTTCTAGCAAATTACAATTCACAATTAATAATCAACTACCTATGTTTGATCGCATTATTCGCTTCATCGGCTCGATAAAACTAGCTGTACCTCTATTGAGTACAATTATTGGCATCTTAATTTGGGCTACCTTCTATGAATCTCAAGTAGGCTCGACTACAGTACAGCAAGAAGTCTATAAAAGTCCTTGGTTTGGGGCGTTGATGTTTTTGCTGGCGGTTAATCTAGGCATATCTGCATTATCTCGCTATCCTTGGCGAGGAGCGCGAAAAATCGGTTTTGCTTTGACGCATTTTGGGTTAATCGTGATTATTGCAGGTTCTGCTGCGGTAATCCATTTAGGGATGGAAGGAATGCTCTTAGTTAGAACAGACAGTGGTGTAAACGATCGCATTAGAGTAGAAGGAGATTTATTAGAGGTAGTAAATGCCGATGGCATCGAACGGGGTAGTATCTTTATTAAGCAAGATGGCACGGTTAGCCCCAAATATTTAGGAGGATTGGAACTAGAAGCCTATACAGATAATGCGGTGCAAACAGTTAACTTTGCGGGTGGGGGGACAGTAGATAATCCTGGGGTAAAATTGAGTTTAGCAAGCGATCGCATGGGACAAACTATTGAACGTACTCTAGCAGTTTTACCTAATATCTATAGTAAGGTGGGACTAGGCCCTGCGGAATTAGAGATTGTCAAAACTAACAGTGATTTGGAATTGAACCGTCTTTTACACCCCGCCAAAGCTGATAAGCATCCTTGGGGAGAATTAGAAATTGTTACTGCAACTAAACAACGCACCTTTGATGTAAAAGCTAATCAGTCTAAAACCAGGCGACTAGGAGATATCAAAATCGCGATTACCGATTTCTTTCCTGATTTTCGCCTCGATAGAAACAAACAACCCGCCACCGCTTCCCAAAATCTCAACAATCCAGCCGTAACCCTAGAAATATCTTCACCTATAGGAAAAGAACGCTGGTTTGTGTTTGGTAAAACCGATTTTCCCCCTATACGCACTCTTATATCGGGGGAATCAATCGAAAATATCACCCTGAATTATCAAGTCCAACCACCACAAGTCAAAGACTACTTTAAAGTTATTGTGGCAGAAAACAACCAACTTTATTACGCTGCTAAATCTTCTACTAAGTTTAAATCTGGTAGTCTAGCACTAGGTCAATCTGTAACTCCAGGCTGGGCTGATTTTGAAATTACTTTAGAAGAATATCTCCCCCAAGCCCAATTACAAAGAAAGATCGTTCCCGCAACTGATAACCAAGTTCAAGGATCGCCAGCCTTACTAGTTAAAACTGAATCGGGAATAGAAACCTGGCTACCTTGGGGCGAAGCCAGTGCAATACAAGATGGCGATCGCGAAATTTACGCCGCTTTTAGTCCTAAAATATTTCAACTACCCTTTGCAATTAAACTAGAAGACTTTATCGTCGATCGCAATGAAGGTTCGGAATCTGTAGCCATGTGGACAAGTAAAATCCGCATCGAAGACACTCAAAATAATATTACTGAACAGCGCAAAGTTTGGATGAACCATCCCACCTGGTATCATGGCTGGAAAATTGCCCAAGCTTCTTGGAATCCTGGAGACTTAAAACAGTCAACTCTACAAGTAAAACGCGAACCCGCTTGGGTAACAGCTTTAACCTGGATTGGTTCGGCTTTAGTTGTCTTAGGAATTGCAGTGATGTTCTACGCCCCCGCATTAACTAGGAAGTTGGGTAAAAAGCCAGTTAATGAGACAAAATCAATTGTAGTTACAGACAAAATAGTTGATGATAGCGAAAAGGAATTGACCACAGTATCTTAAACACAGTATCTTAAACAATATCTTAAATAATGTTTGGCGTGAGATCCTCTCGACTCTCAATTCCCTGATTGGTATAGGGGAATTCTCACCCCAAAAAGTCAAATAAATTATTGATTGAATTATGGATTATATTCACGGTTATTCCAACCAAGAACAAGTAAGACTAATTCAACAAGCAGAATATTGGCGAGAAAAGCTAATTTTAAAAGATATTAACTATCAAACAGGAGAAAGTTTATTAGAGATTGGTTGTGGCGCGGGTGCAGTGTTAGGTATATTGGGACAGACTTTTCCTGGTTTAAAACTGGCAGGAATTGACTTAGAAGACAAGCAAATAGAATATGCGCAAAATCATCTTAATAATCTCAATTTAAATTATGTCGATCTTCGCTTAGGAGATGCCAATACTTTACCTTGGCAAGACAACCAGTTCGATCACATATATGCAATTTGGTTTATCGAACATCTTAGCGCTCCTCAAAAGGTTTTAACAGAAGCGAAAAGAGTACTCAAGCCAGGAGGAACAATCACCGTAACTGAAACTGACTATCGTACTATTTTAGTCTCCCCAGAATCTTTTGATTATCGCTATCTTGTTGATTCTCTCTGTGAATTATTGCTGCAAGCCAAAGGAAATCCTTATATCGGACAATCTTTAGGAACATTGCTAAGTCATTCTGGGTTTAACCAGGTAAATAATCAACCAGTTTCCTTTCACTACGCTTATAGTTTAAACAGCCAAGAATTAAAAGGCTTTATTGATTACGTAGACTCTTGGTTAGCACCAACGGTTGAGCAAGCGATCGCCAAATTAGACAAAGATCGCCAAAAGCTCGATGCTGGGTTAGATTGGTTTCGGAGTATTCCTCATCGTGATAACGGTGCAGTTTCGGCTACGATTTATCGTGCTTCAGGAACTAGTTAACAGATAATCTTATTCTCTGAAATTATGATTCCATCCCGACGATGTTATGTTCTTTTATCCATAGGTGGTCTAAGTGCTACGCTACTGGATATCCTGATTAATCGTCAGGTTAGTCTCAATTTTTTACGAGTATATAATTTTGCTCTCTTAATTTTGACTGTTGTAGATGCGTCTCAGATTAAAGCCAGTGCTGTTAAGGTAACACGTCAGAAAATTGATCGTCTCTCAGTCGGCAGAGATAACCCCATCAAATTAAATATTAAATCTGGAAAGGAAAAAGCGATCGCTCGTATTCGTGATGCTTTTCCCCAGGAATTTACCGCTGATACTGATACTCTAGAAGTTAATCTACCTCCCAATAGCACCGAGGAATTAACTTATATCATTCATCCTAGTAGTCGTGGAGAATATGAATGGGGAGATATTCATATACGTCAGTTGGGTAAATTAGGTTTAGCTTGGCGAGACTGGAAAATCCCTGCCAAAGAAAAAGTAACTATCTATCCCGATTTGATTGGCTTAAGGGAACTTTCAATCCGTCTCACCATTGAAAATACTGGTGCAATGCGTCAGGCGCGAAGACTGAGTAATGGTACAGAATTTGCTGAGTTGCGAGAATATCGTACAGGAGAAGATATTCGTTTAATCGACTGGAAAGCTACGGCTCGTAGAGATCGCCCTGTGGTCAGAGTCTTAGAACCAGAACAAGAACAAACCCTATTTATCTTACTAGATCGGGGACGTTTAATGACTGCCAGGGTCAATGGCTTAAAACGATTTGACTGGGGTTTAAATGCTACCTTATCTTTAGCATTAGCAGGTTTGAGTCGCGGAGATAAAGTCGGGATTGCAGTGTTCGATCGCAATGTAAGTACCTGGATACCTCCAGAAAGAGGAAACCATCATTTAGCCAAATTGGTCGAGCGCCTAACACCAATCCAGCCAGTCTTATTAGAATCAGATTACCTCGGTGCAGTAACTAAAGTAATTACCCAGCAAACCCGTCGTGCTTTAGTCGTTGTAATCACAGATATAGTCGATGTTACTGCTTCTGGTGAATTACTCAGTGCTATGATGCGTTTGAGCCCTCGCTATCTTCCTTTTTGCGTTACCCTCCGCGATTCTTTAGTAGATCAGATTGCCCATTCTCCTACAGAAAATATCAGAGATACTTATTCCCGTGCAGTGGCGTTAGATTTACTAGCCCAACGTCAAGTCGCCTTTGCTAAATTAAGACAACGGGGAGTATTAGTGTTAGATGCACCCTGCGATCGCATCAGTGAAGAATTAGTCGATCGCTATCTACAATTAAAAGCACGTAATTTATTATGACGTTGGCGATTAGCGATGTGAATCTCCTGTAAAAAATCTGTCTTATTTGCCACAATAAATTATAAATATTATCTATTTAGAAACTGTGACTCCTAATCCCACCGTAGAAGAAATCAAGCAAATAATTTTTCAGTTACCTATAAAAGAACAAATAATTCTCAAGGAAGAATTAGAGGAGAAATTAGAAACCTTACAAATGATGCAGCTAGCAGAAACAGGTTTTACTGAATGGAATGACGACGAAGAAGATATCTATAATGAATAGTCCCAAACCTGAAGAAATCTGGCTAGTTAAATTTCCATTTAGTGATTTGACTTCGGCTAAACTAAGACCGTCATTGATATTAGCAATTCATAGAGAAGAAGTAATTATTTTGGGGATTTTTTCTAAAATTCCTACTGGTGCTTTGCAGAATAGTTGGGTGTTGATTGAAGATAATCATCCTCAATTTGCATCAACAGGTTTAAAGAAAACTTCATTAATTAGAGCCGATAAAATAGCAACAGTAAGTAAGTCAGTTTTCAAACGAAAGTTAGGTCATTTATCTACTGATTTATTAGCTCAAGTACAGAAAGCCGTGAAAGTTTCACTAAATATTATATAGATGTGATCGCATTTGTGAAGAATTAGTCGCTTGCTATCTACAATTAAAATTTGTGTTTTCATTATTTAAATTCTCAGTAAACTAAATTACATGGCTTT
Organism: Pleurocapsa sp. MO_192.B19; assembly: GCA_030064975.1. GTDB lineage: Bacteria > Cyanobacteriota > Cyanobacteriia > Cyanobacteriales > Xenococcaceae > Waterburya. The sequence continues at coordinate 4,227 of JASJDX010000389.1, read as the reverse complement.
AATTATTGCTGGCGATCGCTCTGGAGTAGGCAAAACAACCATTACCCTCGCTATACTTGCCTATCTTGCTCAACAGGGAAACAAAGTGCAGTCTTTTAAAGTAGGGCCAGACTATATCGATCCGATGTTTCATCAAGCAGCAACAGGGTTACCCTGTCGTAATTTAGATCCTGTTTTAACTTCCCCTAGCTATGTTCAAGCCTGTTTTAGTCGTCACGCTCAAAATGCAAATTGGGCAGTAATAGAAGGGGTGATGGGTTTGTTTGATGGTATTCGCAATTTAGATGGTACTGAATCTTTGAATGACTATGGCAGTACTGCCCACATCGCTAGGTTATTAAACCTACCTGTATTGTTAGTTTTAGATTGTTCTCGCCTTTCTAGTTCAATCGCCGCGATCGCTTTTGGCTATGCTAATCTCGATCCACGAGTCAAAATTGCTGGGATAATTCTCAACAAAGTAGCCAGCGATCGCCATTTAGAATTATTAGAAACGGCATTAAAAACCATTAATATACCCATTTTAGGAGTTTTAAGACGTAATGCTACAGTAGCTATTGGCGATCGCCATTTGGGTTTAATTCCCTCAGCAGAAATTCCCCATCTCAATAGTATCTTTGCTAAATTGGCTCATTTAGCAAAAACATCTTTTAATTGGGAAAAACTCTTTCCTCTTCTCAACACCCAACAACGGAAGATACAAGTATTGAAGGAAACCTCAACACCCAACACCCAGCACTCAATAATTAGAATTGCCGTTGCCAAAGATCGAGCTTTTAATTTTTATTATCAAGACAATCTAGATATCTTGACTGAATTAGGGGCAGAACTAATTTTTTGGAGTCCGATTAAAGATCGAAGTATTCCTGATGACATTCAAGGACTATATTTTGGTGGTGGTTTTCCAGAGATTTTTGCTCAACAGCTAGCAGCCAATAAAATAGTTTTGCAGCAACTTAAACAAATAATTCAATCTGGTATTCCTACCTACGCTGAATGTGGCGGCTTAATGTATCTCTGCCAACAGCTAATAGATCTACAAAAGCAAACTTGGTCAATGGTAAGGGTAATTCCTAGCACCGTCACCATGCAAGCCAAATTAACCTTGGGCTACCGACAAGCAAAGGCATTACAGAATAGTCCTTTAGTGCCAGCCCAAAAAACAGTTACAGGACACGAATTTCATCGTTCTCAACTCACCGAACTATCTCCCACTCCCCAATGGCAATTACAGGGTTTTCATCACTCCAGTCCCCAACTCAGCGAAGGATGGCGCATCAACCAATTACACGCTTCTTATTTACATCTTCATTGGGGCGAATCCAAATTTTTAGCTCAAAGATTTATCCGACATTGCCGAAATTATTAAATTCAGCTATATTAACTTTAGATACATAGTTATCAAATAACCATTTAGGGATATAGGAGGTGATGCCCATGACAGAACACAGTATTAACATGGGTCTTCTAGTTGATGATAGCCAGCTGTGCGCTGGGGCTGTTCTCTAAACAGTCGCATCAAGACTTCTTAGGAAGTGCTAGGTAGACATTGTTGGAGTTCCTTCCAGCAGTTAGGTTTCAACTAAGAGACCCTCTAGACCGCCCTCATAAGTAATAACTACAGCAACAGTAATTAACAGTGATTAATTGTTGTCTTACGTTATCAGCTTGTGAGGGCGGATAGTTTTTGGAACTTTTAATCATCAAATGCTTTTTTTGTCCTAGTCGCTACAAAAGGAAATAAAGTTAAAAATATAAACTATTGAGAAATAGGTAGATAGAGTAGTTAATAAACAAGCAAAATTAAAAAAGACAGATTTTTACTTAGTTGTGTCCTATGAAAATCGCTAAAAACGTTACGGAACTAGTTGGCAAAACTCCCTTAGTGCAGCTTAACCGCATTCCCCAGACCGAAGGATGTGTTGCTCAAATAGTAGTCAAACTAGAAGGAATGAACCCCGCTGCATCAGTAAAAGATCGTATTGGGGTCAACATGATTAATGCCGCAGAAGCCGCAGGCACAATTGCCCCTGGAAAAACGATCCTAGTAGAGCCAACTTCAGGAAATACAGGAATTGCTTTGGCAATGGCAGCAGCAGCCAAAGGTTATAAACTGATTTTAACCATGCCCGAAACTATGAGTAAAGAAAGACGGGCAATGTTAAAAGCCTATGGCGCACAATTAGAACTGACCCCTGGTAGCGAAGGTATGGGAGGCTGCATCAGAAAGGCTCAGGAAATAACTGATAATGTTCCTGATGCTTATATGTTGCAACAGTTTAATAATCCTGCTAATCCTGAAATTCATAAAAGCACAACCGCCGAAGAAATTTGGGCAGATACGGAAGGTAAAGTAGATATGATTGTGGCGGGAGTTGGTACAGGAGGAACAATTACAGGAACAGCAGAAGTTTTAAAAAGATATAAGCCAGTATTAAAAGCGATCGCCGTTGAGCCAATAGGTAGCCCTATACTATCAGGGGGAGAACCAGGACCTCATAAAATTCAGGGAATTGGCGCAGGTTTTGTGCCAGAAGTATTAAAATTAGATTTGATTGACGAGGTTGTTACCGTTAGCGACGATGAAGCGATAGATTTTGGTCGTCGTTTAGCTCGCGAGGAAGGTCTTTTATCAGGTATTTCTACTGGTGCCGCCCTTGCAGCAGCCGTTAAAGTAGCCAAAAAACCTGAAAATAAAGACAAGCTAATTGTCATGATTCAGCCCAGCTTTGGTGAGCGCTATCTCAGTACACCTTTGTTTGCCGATCTAGAACAGCCTGTCTTTAATTGATTTTGAAACTGTTAGCCATTAGCTGTTAGCTACATAATATTTTCTGCCTTTTCACTTCTTAATGAAGCGAATTAACACTTGAATAATATCCATATCTATGTCGAGCCGTGAATCACTATCAAACTCTCCAAGTAAATCCTAAAGCTACTCAGCAAGAAATTAAGCAGGCTTATAGACGTTTAGCTAAAAAATTCCATCCAGACAGCCAAACAGAAACAGAAGGTTGCGACCAAATCATTGCTCTTAATGCTGCTTATGAGGTGCTAGGTGACAGCCGTAGCAGACGTTTGTATGACCGACAACAACAGCTAGGTCAAAGCAATGACTTCTTTGTCAGCCGACAGGCGAGGAATGCAGCAGCCCAGCGACAGTATCAACAACATCGAGCGACTAGCAACCCCGAAATTAGTTATCAAAAGTGGCTACAAGAAGTCTATATTCCGATTAATTCTTTGGTAGCTAAAATTCTTAACCCCTTAGAAACAGAAATTAATTGCTTAGCAGCCGATCCTTTTGATGATAGTTTGATGGCGGATTTTGAGGCTTATTTACATACCTGCAACCATTATTGGCAACAAGCACAGCAAAAACTGGCATCTCAACCAAATCCTGCTCAACTAGCTGGGGTTGCAGCTAATATTTATTATTGTCTCAACCACATAGGAGATGGTATTAAAGAGCTAGAGTGGTTTACTCTAAATTACAACGATCACTATCTCCATACGGGGCAAGAGATATTTAGAATTGCGGGTAAACTATACAACCAAGCTCAAGAAACAGTTGAATATGTTCTTTAACCTGAATATGTTCTTTAACCTTCGTTTGTCCTCGCAGCCTCTAAGGTTAAATAATGAATTACCTGTTAAATCGATAAAAGCGTTTGTTTTATTCACGAAAGCATTGATATATCTTGATTAACACTAAACCAATGCTTTGCTGAGATTTTACACCTAATATGTAATCTGTCTGTGATACCAAGATATAGGGCGAATGTTAGAGGGAAAAGCGCACCGCCCAGTCGGCAATTTCTGCGGCTTGAGAACACGCCTTTTTGGATGGAGCACGAAGACATTAAATTGATGCTCAAGTCCAAACTATTCAATTACACGCTTTACATATGTCATATAAACCATGTGTATTACAGCCGTTTTCAGTTGAATAGACGAGGACACGGGGCTTGTCCTAAAGGATACAGCTTCGCATAAGGTTGCCTCAAGCCCGTGAGATGTCCGTTACGTTTCTAATTAGCTAGTTCGTAGCTTTTAGCTGCACGCCCTGAAAGGGCCAGTCGCTTTCATCGCGAAGCGATGTGCGCTGTTAGCTACTTTAAAATTTGGGCGTTGCTGGATCGAGGTATGATTTTATCTTTTAGCAACTGAACAGATCGACTAATAACTAATAACTAATAACTACGAGCAGATTACTTTTCGGTTTCA